>NZ_JBSFTC010000090.1:0-37109 GCF_053590415.1 Nonomuraea sp. NPDC003201 | reverse complement strand
GCCGGGAGCTGCTGGACCTGCCCGACGCGCCGCGTCCCGACCCCGGCACGCCCGCGCCGGTGCGGTTCCTGCCCGCCTTCGACAACGCGATCCTCGGCTACCACGACCGCGGCCGGATCATCGACGACGCCCACCGCGGCCTGTCGGTCGCCGGCGCCCGCGTGGTCCTGGTCGACGGCCGGGTCCGCGCGACCTGGATTGTCGAGGACGGCACGGTGGCCGTCACCCCGCTGGGCCACCTGTCCGGAGCCGACCGCGACGCCGTCGGCGAGCAGGGGCGGGCGCTGGCGGCGTTCCTGTCCGACGGCGACAGCCACCGCGTGCGGATCGGCGACGGCTGAGGTCACCAGCCCGGCGGCCGCGTCACCCCATGATGACCGTGAGGTCGAACGTGCCCTGGTGCGGGATGCGGAGGGCGTGGAAGCGGCGGGCGCCGTCGCGGAAGTAGCGCACGCTGCCGGCCGCCAGGGTCGCCTGCAGAGGGGTGTTCCAGCGCAGGCGGATCGTGGTGCGGCCCCGGCGGAGGTCGAAGCCGTCGGCGGTGGCGGTGGTCGTGCCGCCGAACGCCGCCCGGGTGCCGTCGGTGAAGGTGAGGACGTCCGTGGGATGCAGGACGAGGGGGATCTGCTCGGTGGCGGCGGCGTTCGCGGTGACCGTGCGCCGGATCGTCTGGCGGGTGACCAGGACGTCCGTGGTGACGTTCGCGTTGCCGTAGCGGATGCCGAGGGCGGCGGGTGCCCGGCCGGCGGTCCACTCGCGGCCGCCGGGGGCGCCGTGGAAGTAGGTGGCGGGCAGGGAGCCGTTGGAGTCGGGCGCCTGGCCGGGGAAGACGGTGGACCAGCAGGCGTAGTTGTTGTCGTTGAGCCCGCAGATGATCGTGCCGGCGTCGGGGTGCCACAGGAAGGTCAGGCCGGTACGGCTGCGGGAGGCGCGCGTGCCGAAGTAGCCGCCCAGGTACAGGCCGGGCTTGCGAACGTACAGGAAGTCCTGGCCGCCGTCCCTGCGCAGCTCGGCGAAGTCGTTCGAGCGCAGGTAGGGCAGGTCGGCGATGGCCTCGGCCCGCTGCCGCCTGCTGGGGAACCGCTCGCCGTACAGGCCGTGGGTGAGGATGCGGGGCGAGGTGTCCTGCTTGGCGAGCGGCGTCACCGGGTCGGTGGAGGCCGCCCAGGCCGTACGGGCGTCGGCCAGGTCCTCGTGGGCGGTCATGAAGGCCGACAGCAGCGGCACCTGGCGGGTGAACGTCCAGTTGAGCGCGGTCCTGTCGGGGTCGGGCCGGACCTCGTCGTACCAGCGGGCGCTGGTGCGGGTGGAGGGGGCGACGTTGACCAGGTATCCGGCGCCGTCGGGCTCGCGCAGCAGGTTGTAGGACAGGAAGCCGGTGAACGCGCGGGCCATGTCCACCAGGTGCGGGTCCCGGCTGTGGAGGTAGGCATCGGCCAGCTCGGGGAGCATGACCTCGAAGTTGTAGTTCATGTCGTGGCCGCCCTCCTCGTAGAAGAAGCCGGCGGGGCTCTGGCCGACCGCGGGGAGCCGGGCGAACGCCTCGGTCAGGCGGGCGGCGAGCGCGGGGTCGGGGTCGAGCTGGAGCGCGTGCGCGGCCCCTGCCAGGCCCGAGGTGGTCTGGTTCGCCCAGGTGAGGCGATCTTGCCAGACGACCCGGTTGCCGGCGTCCAGGAACCACGTCATGGCCTTACGCAACGCGGCGGTGAGCTGCGCCTGCCGCGCGGGCAGCGCCCCGGACGCGCGCAGGAGGCGCAGGGTCTTGGCCAGGTAGCCGAGGCCGAACCCGGTGGGGGCCAGGCCGTGCTGGTCGCGGCTGTACTCGGGGAAGGAGCCGTCGGGGTGCTGGAGTGACAGGTAGTGGCCGAGCGCCGCGTCGAGCGCGGCCAGCAGGCTCGCGTCCCCGGCGTACGGGTTCCACGGGCGGGCGTTGGCGTGGAACCAGGCCAGCGTGAAGACGTGCTCCTGCACGCGGGCGTTGTACGACGCCGCCGGCGTACGCCACCAGCCGCCGGCGAAGAAGCCGCTGGAGTCCATGTCGTTGACCATGGGCGCGAGGGTGGCCAGGTACGGCGCGAAGCGCTGCTCGTGGGGGGCGAACGCCGTGCGGTCCATAGCCGGCGGCAGGGAGGGGATGGCGGCGAAGGCGGTGCCGGGCGCGAGCACGGGGACGGCCGGGAGCAGCGCGGCGGCGCGGAGGAGGGTGCGGCGGGAGAGCATGGTCAGCCTTTCAGACCGGTGTGCGCGAGCCCTTCGATGAACTGCCGCTGGGCCAGCACGAAGACGACCAGGATGGGCAGGGCGGTCATCGTGGCGGCGGACAGCTGCACGTTCCACAGGGGCGAGCCGTAGGCGTCGACGAACTGGGTGAGCGCCTGCGGCAGGGTGAACTTCGACGGGGTCGACAGGAACACGATGGGTTCGAGATAGAGGTTCCACGAGTGCAGGAAGGTGAAGATGGCGACGGCGCCGAGCGCCGGCCTGGCCAGCGGCAGCACCACCCGGCAGAAGGTGCCGAAGCGGCCGAGCCCGTCGACCCTGGCGGCCTCCTCCAGCTCGTCCGGCAGCGTGATGAAGAACTGCCGCATGATGAACGTCGCCAGCACGCTGGGCGCGCCCAGGATCGGCACCAGGATCAGCGGCCAGTGCGTGTCGGTCATCCCCGCCGCGTGGAACATCTGAAACAGCGGGACGATCGTCACCTCGCTGGGGATCAGCAGGCCGACGAGCACGACCAGGAAGAGCACGTTCTGGCCGGGGAAGCGGATGCGGGCGAAGGCGTAGCCGGCCATCGCGGCCACCGCCATCGTGCCGACGGTCACCACCGCGGCGATGTAGAGGCTGTTGAGGTACTGCTGCCCGAACGGCTGCAGCTCGAAGACCCGGCTGTAGGTGGAGAAGTCGAACCTGGAGGGCACCAGCGCGGGCGGGAAGGCGAAGATGTCGCTGATCGGCTTCACCGACGAGGTGACCATCCACCAGGTCGGGAAGACGAACGGCACGCACAACACGCACAGCAGCGCGTACAACGCGAGCTTGACCCTACGACTCATGGAAGACCCACCTCCGGCGCAGCCGCCACTGCAGCAACGTCAGCGCCGCGACGATCAGAAACAGCAGGACCGACAGGGTGGCGCCGTAGCCGAGGTGCCGGAACTGGAAGGCCTGCTGGTACAGGTAGTAGACAAGGACAGTGGTGGACATACCTGGCCCGCCCTGGGTGAGCACGGCGATCTGCGCGAACACCTGCAGCGACCCCACCACGGTGATGATCGAGGTGAGCAGGATTGTCGGGCTGATCAGGGGCACCGTGATGCGCAGGAACCGGGTCCAGGCGCCGGCGCCGTCGAGCTGCGCCGCCTCGTACAGCTGGCGCGGCACGCCCTGGAGCGCGGCCAGGAACAGGACCATGTTGAGCCCCACGTTCTTGACGACCTGGACGACGACGACCGACAGCAGGGCGGTGGTCTCGCCGCGCAGCCAGTTGGGGCCGTCCACCCCCGCCGCGCCGAGCAGGCCGTTGATGCCGCCGTCCTGCTGGAGCAGGAACTGCCAGACGATGGTCCAGGCGACCAGCGACACCAGCACCGGCGAGAAGAACAGCGTGCGGAAGAACGTGGTGCCACGCAGCCGCTGGTCGAGCAGGATGGCCAGGATGAGGGCCAGGGCGAGGTTGAGCACGACCAGGCCGACCGAGAAGAGCGCGGTGCTGGTCAGCACCTGCCCCATGTTCGGGTCGGCGAGCAGCTTGGCGTAGTTCTCGCCCCCGACGAACTCGAACGTGCCCGCCAGCACGTTCCACTCCTGGAGGCTGTAGTAGACGACCAGCCCGAGCGGCAGCAGGACGAACAGCGCGCTTCCGGCGAGCTGCGGCGAGATCAGCAGGTAACCGACGAGGGCGTCGCGCCGGGGGATGGTCCAGAAGTGGCGGGGCCGGGCGGCGGCGCGGTCAGCCACCCGGTTGCCGAGATCCGTCACCGCCACGTCATCCGCCCAGCAGCGGCTGGATCTTCGCGCACACGCCGTCCAGCACCGCCTTGACGTCGGCGTCCGGCTTCCACAGCGGGTCGAGTGCGGCCCTGGCGGTCTGCGCGAGCTCGGCCTGCCCCTTGTGGTTGGGCTTGACCACGCCCTTCTCGATGCCGTCGATCACCACCTTCTGGAGCTGGTCGCCGTTCAGCAGGGGGCTGGTCT
Source organism: Nonomuraea sp. NPDC003201 (assembly GCF_053590415.1). Taxonomy (NCBI): domain Bacteria; kingdom Bacillati; phylum Actinomycetota; class Actinomycetes; order Streptosporangiales; family Streptosporangiaceae; genus Nonomuraea; species Nonomuraea sp. NPDC003201. The sequence goes on along the minus strand of NZ_JBSFTC010000090.1, from coordinate 32,915 downwards.
TGGCCATGGTGTCGGCCGTCAGCAGGGAGGTACGCGCGGGCGGGAAGTACGCGGCGAGCTTGGCGGAGTTCGCGGAGTTGGTGAAGTAGGCCAGGAAGTCGGCGGCCTGCGCGGCCCTCGGCGACTTCTTCAGCACGCCGATCCCGGCCTGGCCGATGACCGCGTACTCACCCTTCGGCCCGGCGGGCAGCGGCACCAGGTCCCACTTGAACGTCGCGTCCTTCAGCATGGCGGCGCGGGAGATCTGGGCCACGGCCATCGCCGTGTCGCCGGAGAAGAAGTCGACGGCGGTGCCCGGCCCCGGCATGGACTTGTCGGTGAAGATCGCCTTGTGCATGAACGTCATGGCATCGACCATCTCGGGCGCGTTGAACTGGCACGTGCCGCCGTCGTCGCTCCACGCCTTGGCGCCCCAGCCCTGCCAGACGGTGGCGAGGTTGTCCCAGGCCTTGTAGTCGAAGTTGAGGACGGTCAGGCCGTTCTTGCCCTTCGCCGCCACGGCCTTGTTGATCTCGTTGGCGTGCTCCCAGTCCCACTGGCCGGCCTTGATCAGCTCGCGCGGCGCCTTCTGGCCCGCGGCCTTGACCAGGTCGGTGTTGACGAAGACGCCGAAGGGCGAGGTGGAGAACGGGTAGGCGTACAGCTCGCCGTCGCGCTCCCACAGCCGGGTGGCGGCGGGGACCAGCTCGGCCGCGTTCTCGACCTTGCTCTTGAGCGGGACGAGGGCGCCGGAGCCGACGAAGTCGGGGGCGGAGTTCTCGAGGATCCAGGCCAGGTCGGGGGCGTTGCCGCCGGCGATCTGCGTGGTCAGCGTGGTGGTGTAGTTCTCGAACGGGATCGGGTCGAAGGTGATCTCGCCGACCTGCGGGTGGGACTTGCGGTATTCGGCGGCGATCTCCTTGAACAGCTTCAGGTGGGCCTCGTTGGAGGTCCAGATCGACATGCGCAGCGGCTGCGGGCCCTGCGCGGCCGGCGCTTCACCGCCGCCGCAGGCGGTGACCGTAAGGAGGGCGGCCAGCGCGAGGGCAGCCAGGGGTGCTTTCATGGGGGATCTCCTTCTGGCGTCAGTAGCCGGTGACGTCGGGCCAGCGCAGCTCCACGCCGTCGCGGACGAGCCGGTCCTGGTAGTCGGCCAGGAGCCGGCCGTCCGCGCGCACGGCGTGCGGCGTGGTGGCGCGGTCCAGGCAGAAGGCGGCGAGCGCGCCGGCCGCCTCCCCGACGTTCCACTCCACCGGGTGCAGGCGGTAGGCGCCGTTGGTGATGTGGGTGGTGCCGATGTTCTTGCAGGCGGGCAGGAGGTTGCTCATCCGCTGCGGGATCAGCGCCCCGAGAGGGATCTCGAACGGGGAGCAGGCGACGTCGATGTAGTTGTCGCCGCCGGTCGACGGGTGCAGGTCGATGCGGTACATGCCCACGCCCACCGAGTCGTGATAGGAGACGGCGCCCTTGTCGCCGCGTACCGCCACGGACAGGTCCTGTTCGGTGACGGTGGTCAGGGCCCGGACGCGCCGGGACTCGCGGATGTAGGGGGCCTGGGCGAGCCCGTCGGCGCCGCCGGTGACGTCGCCGCGCAGCCGCAGGCTCGGGTAGCCGGTGCCGCCGTCGTGGCGGGGGGCCTCGGTCTGCAGCCAGTACAGCACCGACATCGACAGCTCACGGGCCGCCGCCAGGTGCCGGTCGGCGTCCGGCACGTCGATGACCGGACCCTCCAGGTAGTCGATCATCGGCCAGTTGACCAGCGCGATGTCGCTGTCGTACGCGCCCGGCAGGAAGTTGTCGCGGGCGGCGATCCTGCGGAACGTCCACAGGTTGCCGTCGCCCGGATTGACCCGCTGGTCGGCCGCCACCAGGCGGGGGTCGTCACCCGGGTTCGGGGTGAAGGAACGCTCCACGATCTCCAGCGTCCGCGGGCTCGGGCAGCGCCACGACAGCAGCCGGTCGCCCCAGAAGGGCGGCTGGTAGGCGCGCCAGAAGTCGTACGAGGCGGGCCTGTCGACGGTGTGGTCACCGTCGACGTGGTCGATCGCGAAGCACACGGACACGGCCTGCATGTTCAACGGCTGCGCCGCCGCCGGGGCGCTCGGCTCGCCGGTGTCGGCCTGCGACTCGAACCCGGTCACGTACTCGATGCCGGTCAGCGGCAGCAGCTCGCCGGTCTCGGTGGCGTCCAGCACGTACGGCGCCACCGCGGTGATCTCCTCGCCCCCGTCGCGGTGCGCGAGCCGCACGGCCGTGACGCGGTCGCCGTCCACCTCGGCCCCGACCGGCCGGTACGGCTGGAGCACGCGCAGCCTGCCCGACCCCCGGTACGGGGCCAGCATGGCCTCGATGACCGCGACCGCGGCCCTGGGCTCGTGGCACAACTTGCTGACGTGCCCGGCGCCCGGGTTCAGCTCCGGCCACGCCCGCGCCCGCTCGGTCAGCGGGTAATGGTCGCGGTAGTAGCGCCGGATGCCGTCACGCAGCGCACGGTAGCTCGCCGTGACGCCGAACCGCTCCACCCAGGTGTGCTCGTCCGGCGGCACCGCCTGGCTGGTGAGCTGGCCGCCCAGCCAGTCGTACTCCTCGGTGAGCACCACCGATCGCCCGGCCCGCAGCAGGGCCAGCGCGGCGGCCACGCCGCCCAGCCCACCGCCGACGACGAGCGCGTCTGCCGAAATCTCAACCACGTGGGGGTTTACCTCTCCTCATGTACGGGTGCCAGCGTCGATCCCTCGACCAGCTCGCACACCAGCAGTTCCTGCGGGATGCCGCCGCGTTCCAGCACCTGGGTGAGCAGCTCGACGGCCCTGCGGCCCATCTCCCGCCGGGGGATGCGGAGCCCGGAGAAGTCGATGTCGGTCGACACCGGCCTCGTGGGCGCGCCCATCGCGACCATGGACAGGTCGCGCGGCACGTCCAGCCCGCGGGCCTCGGCGGCCTCGGCGATGGCCACGCCGTCGGCCAGCTCCTCGGCGAACACCACGGTCGCGCCGCAGTCGAACAGCCCGTCCGCGGTGGTCAGGTGCAGCCCCTCGACACCGGTCGCGGCCACGCCTTCGGTGAAACCGCGAAACCGGTCGGCGTAGGACTCCGGGCCCTCCCCCGCTCCGACGTAGGCCATCCGCCGGTGCCCGAGCGCCGCCGCCCGCTCGACCAGCGCGCGCACCGCCGGCGGATAGTCCGCTCCGACGTACGGCACCGGACCGCCCGCGTCGTCGCGGCGGCCGACCGAGACGAACGGAATGCCCTCGGACAGCAGCCTGGACAGATCCTCCCGGTCGATCGTCCGGCCGAGCAGGACGCATCCGTCGGCCAGCCGGATCCGGCTCTCCGCGCTGAAGATCCGCCGCCGCTCCCCCTGCTGCACCTTGGCGCTGGTGAACAGCAGCAGGTCGCAGCCCGCCTCCTCAACGCACTCCTCGATCCCGACCAGGAACGGGTGATAGAAGTCGGCGCTCTCCGCGGGGAAGACGGCCTCGTAGGTGAACACGCCGTAGATGCGGTTGCGCCGTTCGACGAGCCGGCGCGCGGCGGGGTCGGCCACGTACCCGGTCTCCCTGATCACCTGAAGGACCCGATCGCGGGTTTCGGGCGAGATCCGTACCTCGCCCTCGGCCCTTCCGTTGAGCACCAGGGACACCGTCGTCTGGCTCACTCCAGCCATGCGCGCGATGTCCTGCTGCGTCAGCCGCCGCCCTGAAGCAGTCACAGTGCGTATCACCCGTCGTTTCGATAATGCGTATTAGTTCGGTCATTCTGGAACCGGGCAGAGTTGGGCGTCAAGAGATAATCGCTGAGTAATTCGTATTATCAGCTGGTACGGCTTCCTCCGGCCATGGCAACATACAGTGACGCCGAGGGCGAAGGCATTGCCGGCCGCACGGCGCTCATCGCCTGTCGCGACCAGGATCGGAGGGCATGTTGACCATCCATCAATCAGGCCGGGACTTACGTCCGCTCACCCGACGCGGCGTGTTACGCGGCGCCGCGACTCTGGGCGCCGCTTCTCTGGGCGCCGTGACCACGGGCGGCGTCGTCGCCCGGCCGGCCGGCGCCGGGACCGCCGCCCAGCCGGCGGGTATGCCGGTGTTCCGATACGTGCGGGACGCGCTCGCCCTCCCCCTGCACTACAACCGCACCGGGGAGTTCATCTTCCCCTGCATCAGAGGGGTGTACGACAAGCTCGGCAACCCGCGCTCGCGCTACTACCTCTACTACGCCCCTCATGAGAACCCCGGCGGCATCTGCGTGGCCTTCAGCGACACCTTGGAGGGCCCGTTCCACGACTACAGCGGCAACCCGATCATCGACAGGAACCTGCCCACCACCACGGTCAGCCACGTGTCCTCGCCGCACGTCACCTGGGACGCCGCCACGAGGCAGTTCTTCTGCTACTTCCACGGCGAGAACTTCACCACCCGCGTGGCCCGCTCCACCGACGGCATCACCTTCACCGACGAGACCCCCATCCTGAGCACCCGCCTGGTGTCCGGCACCTCCGAGACCTCCTACGCCCGGGTCTTCGAGCATTCCCTTCCGGGCCGCGGCAACAAGTACGTCATGGTCTTCATGGGTGTGAAGAACGGCCGCCGCCTCTTCTACGGCTGGTCCCCCAACGGCTGGGACGGCTGGCAGTTCAGCCAGCAGCCGCTGGTCAACCCCGAACCCGACGGCGTGACCGACATCTCGGGCCCGTCCCTGGTCAAGCGCAACGGCACCACGTACGTCGCGTACCACGGCAATGACGGCAACATGCGCATCACCGAGGTCGGCAACGCCTTCGACAAGGAGGTCCACCTCGGCGTCTTCCACTCGCCGATCGCCTCGGACAACGGCCGCGTGGCCGCGCCCTCGTTCGGCACCCAGGACGGGGTCGAGTTCATGTTCTACGAGGCCGGGCCCCGGCTGCAGGCTCGCATCTGCATCGCCCGCGCCGTTCCCGCCTGACCTGTCCGGGCCTCTCGAACCGGGCACTCACCCTCTTGCCCGTTGACGACCTCGCCGTCAGGTCGGGTCCCCGGAGCGACCCGGCCTGACCGCGACGCCCACCTCGCGACCGCCCGGCTTCCCAGGTCCCGTCACGCCAGGAGACCGCGCCAGCGGTCGGCCGACTCGATCATGTCCAGGCTGAGGTGTTCCAGGAACGCCGCCGTCTTGGCCAGCCGTTCTCCCACGGGGCTGTCGAGCCCGTAGGTCTCGGCCACCGCCATCGTGGCCCGTACCGTCTCGAGGGTCTGCCGCCTGCTGATCACGACGGAGTGGTACCAGGCGTCATTGTCGATCACGTAGACGTCGCGACGGCGGCGCGGATCGCGCTCGCGCCGGGCATAGCCCTGCTGGACCAGGTAGTTCACGGCCACGGAGACGGAGGCCGGGCTGACGTTCAGCCTGCGGGCCAGCTCGGCGGCGGTGCGCCTGCCGTCCCTGGATAGCGTCAGGTCGTGGTGCACGCGCGCGGCCGTCCTCGGCATCCCCGCCCTGACCGCCGCCTCGAGGATCTCCTGTTCCATCGTCTCGATCGGCGGTGCGGCCGGGTGCGGGGGCGCCGGCGTGCCGCGCCGAGCCCGCCGGACCGTCGCCTGGTGCGCCTGCTGGGGCCGGTAGCCGGCAGGGCCGCCGTTGCGCGCGATCTCCCGGGTGATCGTCGAGGTCTGCCGGCCGAGCCGGCGGGCGATCTCGCGGTAGGAGAGTCCGGCGGTGAGTCCGGCCGCGATGCGCTGGCGGTCCTGCTGGGTCAATCGTCCTCCTGGCATGCCCTCAGTGTTGCCTTAGCCGCCATTCATTGCAACATGGTGTTGCTTTCGGCGGCAGCGTCATTGCGCCAATTTATGCCTGTTTAACTGGGCAAATGCGTCTCTTTAGATTGACGTTCCTCTGAACGCAACGTAGCTTTCGAGCTGAACGAAACACGTACTATCGCGAATCGAGGAATGACCATGAGTGAATCTGTGACCGTGCCGGAGATCGCTGCCGGGCAGGATCGCCCGGAGCTGCACAAGGCCGTCCAGGAGTTCGTCGACGCCGGTTTCGCCGGGATGCAGCTGCGCGTGCACGATGAGCGGGGCGAGTGGGTCGGCAGCGCCGGGGTCCGCAAGCTGGGCGAGGATGCGAAGCCGCCGACGAACGGGCGGTTCCGGATCGGCAGCACCACCAAGACCTTCACCGCGACCCTGGTGCTGCAACTGGTGGCCGACGGCGAGATCGGGCTGGACAGCCCGGCGGACGACCACCTGCCCGAGTTCGGCCTGGACCGGCGGATCACCGTGCGGATGCTGCTGCAGCACACCAGCGGGGTCTTCAACCACACCGGCGAGCTCGACCCCGACGGGACGTACGTGCCGGGAATCCCCTCGATAGGCCAGGAGTGGGTGGACAACCGCCTCCACACCTACCGGCCCGAAGAGCTGGTGCGGTTCGCGTTGTCCAAGCCGGCGCGGTTCGAGCCGGGGACGGACCAGAGCTACTCCAACACCAACTACACGCTGGCCCTGCTGCTGATCGAGAAGGTCACCGGCCGCTCCTACGCCGAGGAGATGCGGCGGCGGATCCTGGGGCCGCTCGGACTGTCGGACACCATGGTGCCGGGCACCCGGACGGAGATCCCCGGGCCGCACGCCCACGGCTACTACCGGTACGAGGACGCCGGCCAGTGGAAGGTCGTCGACGTCACCCGCCAGAACCCCTCCCTGCTGCACGGCACCGGCGACATGATCTCGACGACCAAGGACCTGCAGACGTTCGCCTCCGCGCTGAACGGCGGCAAACTCCTGCCGGCCGCGCTGCTGGCCGAGATGCGCAAGCCGTACGGGAAGCTCGGCTACGGCTTCGGGCTGTTCGTGCAGGACCTGGGCCCCGACTGCGGCGGCACCGTCTTCCACCACAACGGCAGCACCCTGGGCTACGGGGCGCTGATGTACAGCGCACCCGACGGCAGCAAGACCCTGACCGCCTCGCTGACCAGCGGGGACGCCGCAGTCGACCTGATGCAGGTGTTCCCGGAGGCGTTGCAGAAGCTCCTGAAGGCGGTGTTCGGCGGCGGGCAGGCCCAGTAGACGACGCGGGCCGCCGCTAGCGGCCCGCCCCGGGGAGGAGCGCGTCGACGAGCAGGTCGAGGAGCCGGCCGGTCTGCTCGAGGGTATCGCGGGCCGCCGTGGCGAGAAAGATGCCCAGGAGCATCGTGGTGACCTCGTCCGGATCGACGTCCGCACGGAGCGAGCCCGTTTCGGCGCCCTTGGCGAGGATCGTCGCGATCGCGGCGGTGATGCGTTCCCTGGTGGTGGAGGTCGGGATGCGACCTGAGGCCTGGCCGGCGCGCAGCGCGTCGGCCATCCCGCGCTTCACCGCGCTGAACGCCGCGTACCGCTCCATCCAGGCACGCAGCGCGATCTGCGGCGGGAACCGTTCGAGCAGGGCGGGGGCGCTCGTGGCGATGTCGTCGAGCTCGGCGGCGTAGACCGCCTCCACCAGCGCTTCGCGGGTGGGGAAATGGCGATAGAGGGTGCCGATCCCGACGCCCGCCTCACGGGCGATGTTTTCGAGCGGGACGGTGTCATCGGCGGCCGCGAAGGCGGTCCGGGCGACGGCGATGAGCGTGTCCCGGTTGCGCTGGGCGTGGGCACGCAGCGGGCGCCGCGTCGTGGCCGGCCGCTCCGCGGAGGTGCCGGCGGACGCCGATTCGGGCGAACTCAAAGCGGAGGAACCTCCGGTATTGCTCTATAGTCAGTCAGAGATACCGGAGGACCCTCCGATATCTCTGACATCCTACGTGGACGGGGATCCCCATGGCCTCCAGCAACCCCCTTTCCGCCGAACAACCGGTCAACACCCCTCGGCCAGGCGGCACCGCGCCGTTCGCCGGACGTACCGTGTCCCGCATCGGCTACGGCACCGCACAGCTCGAACGCCTGCACCACGACCGCGACACAGCCCTCGCTCTCCTGCGCCGCGCGATCGACCTCGGCGTCGACCACATCGACACCGCCCAGTTCTACGGCAACGGCTTCGCCAACGAGCTCCTGCGCGAAGCGATCCGCCCACAGGACGACGTCATGGTCGTCAGCAAGGTCGGCGCCGACCCCAACCCCGGCGGCCCGATCCCGCTGCGCCCCGCCCAGCGACCCGAAGAACTCCGCGCCAGCGTGGAGGACAACCTCGTCAGCCTCGGCCTGGAGCAGATCCCGGTCGTGAACCTGCGCCGCCTGGACGCCGGCCCCGGGCTACGGGCCACGGGCGAACAGGCGGTCGACCTCGACGACCAGCTCGCCGTGATGACGGCGATGCGCGACGAGGGCAAGATCGGCGCGATCGGGCTGGGCAGCGTCACCCTCGACGGGCTGCGCCGAGCGATCCCCGCCGGCATCGCCTGCGTACAGAACGCCTACAGCCTCGTCACCCGCGACGACGAAGCCATGCTCCAGCTGTGCCGGACCGAGGGCATCGCCTGGGTCCCGTTCTTCCCCCTCGGCGGCGCCTTCCCCCAGATGCCGAAGGTGACCGACGAAGCGGCCGTCCTCACCGCGGCGGCATCCCTCGACCGCACACCCTCACAGGTCGGCCTCGCCTGGCTGCTGCACCACGCCCCCCACGTCCTGCTCATCCCCGGCACCTCCAGCATCAAGCACCTCGAGGAGAACATCGCCGCCGCCACGATCACCTTCGACCACGCCACGCTCAACACGCTCGACGCCGTCCCCTCCCGCTCGGCAGAGGTCCCGCTCGGCTGATCCCCCGCTCGACGCCGGCGTTCGTTCGCCAGTTGGTCGGACACCACGACGGACCCGACCCCGCCGAAGCCCGCTCAGCCGCGCGCGACGTAGCCGCCGTCGACCGGCAGGGTCACCCCGGTGATATAGCTCGACCGCGGGGAGGCCAGGAAGAGGATCGCCTCGGCCACCTCCTCCGGACGGCCGAGGCGGCCGAGCGGATTGCCCGTCCGCCCCCACTCCTCGAACATCTCCTCACCGAGGGCCTTCACCACGTTGTCGGTCCTGGTGTTGCCAGGGGCAACGGAATTGACCCGCACCCCACGGTTGCCGAACTCGGCGGCCCACGAGCGAGTGAGGGCGTCGAGAGCGGCCTTCGTCGCCCCGTACGCGGCGGCGTCCGGGATGCCCTGAAGAGCGGCGATCGAGCTGACATTGACGATGCTGCCGGACCCCTTGGCCCCCATCCTCGGCGCGAGGGCGGCGGTCAGGAAGAACGGCCCCCGTACGTTGGTGTCGAACACCTGCATGAACGACTCCAGATCCTGCTTCGGGGTCGGCATGAAGGGGTAGACGCCCGCGTTGTTGACCAGGATGTCGACGTCACCGGCCTCGTCGGCGAGCCGCCGCAGCGCGTCCAGGTCGTTGAGATCCGTGGGAACGGCACGAGCCCTGCCACCCGCGGCCTCGATCTCCGCCACCGTCTCGGCGAGGTGATCGGCGCCGCGACCGGCGACGATGACGAAGGCCCCCTCGCGGGCGAGCGCCAGCCCGGTCGCCCGGCCGATGCCCGAGCCGCCTCCGGTCACCAGCGCGGTCTGGTTCTGAAGTTCCATGATCGAGCCCTTGATCAGTGAGATGCCGAGCCTGAGGCCGCTCCAACGCGGACCAGGACCGCGATCACACCCTCTGCTGGTCATCAGCGCGGCGCCGGACGAATATCCCCCTAACCAGCCACGATACACGCGACGTCCGACGACCCACGCGGGGGTGAAGGCGCCAGGGCCGGGTCCGACGCGGCGGTGGCCCTGCTGCGCTTGAGTGGGGTGTTTTCTTGCTTGGGAGGTTTGCTCGCACCCGGCGCCTTTACAATGTAGATTCGTTCCGCGCAGGGGATGCATAACGTGGAATCGGGGCAGCCCGGCAGTCTGCGGAACCTGACGTTTGTCACATGGGGCTGGCTGACGCACGGCACTATGGCCGCGTCCCCTGCCTCGCTCATGCTGAACGCATGGGAATCGCGCTAGAGCTCAAGGCCGTGAGCAGGCACTACGGCACCACCATCGCGCTCGACGGTGTGAATCTGAACGTGGAAAAAGGGCAGACGGTCGCCGTGCTGGGACCCAACGGGGCGGGCAAGACAACCATGCTGTCCATCGCCCTGGGACTCCTCCCTCCCGACAAGGGAACGGCCAGGGTGTTCGGCCGTCCGCCCACCGAGGCCCTCCAGAAAGGCGAAGTCGGAGCGTTGCTGCAGGATGCCGGGCTGCTGGACGACGTGCGGGTGGTGGAACTGGTGGCCGCGGTGGCCGGCATGCACCCGCACCCGATGCCGGTCGAGCGAGTGATGCAGGCGGCGGGCATACAGGACCTCGCCGGGCGGCGGGTTGGACGGCTGTCCGGTGGGCAGCAGCAACGGGTACGGTTCGCTCTGGCGCTGGCCGGGGATCCGGCGTTGCTCGTCCTCGACGAACCCACCGTGGGCCTGGACGTGGAGAGCCGCCGCGCCCTGTGGCAAGAGGTACGCGCCCGGACGGTGGAGGGCCGCACGGTGGTGTTCGCCACCCATTACCTCACCGAGGCCGACGACTACGCCGACCGGATCGTGCTGCTGGCGGACGGCAAGATCGTGGCGGATGGACCGGTCGACGCCATCAAATCCCTGGTCGGCGGTACGGAGATCCGCTTCCAGACCAACAGCGCCGATGTGAGCCGGTTCGAGGGGCTGCCCGCCGTTCGCCAGATGCGCATCGAGGGACGCACGGTCGTCCTGCGCACGGGCGACTCCGACGCCACCTTGCGCGCCCTGTTCGCGACGTTCGACGCGCTTGACGACGTCAGGGACGTACGCACGGCGAGCACTGATCTGGAGAGCGCTTTCGTGAGCCTGACGGGAGGGCAGGAGCGGTGAGGTCGTATCTGAGCCTGGAGATGCGGCGCGGCTTTCGCAACCCCGCCGGGCTGGTCCTGCTGACCGGCTTCCCGGTGGCCCTGTACCTGCTGTGGACCAAGGTGCTGAACGTGGTGCCGCAGGAGCAGCAGGGTGACTTCGCCGCCGCCACCATGGTGTCGATGGCCACGTACGGCTCGATGGGCGGCGCGTTGTTCATCGGCGGCGCCATCGCGCTGGAGCGCAGCAAGGGCTGGGCGCGGCAGCTCGCGGTGACTCCGCTGCCGGCGCATGGCTATGTGGTGGCCAAGCTGGTCAGCGGGGCGACCGGGGTGCTGCCGAGCATCGTCGTCGTCCTGGCCGCGGGCGCGCTGTTCGCCGGGGTACGGCTGCCGTTGTGGACCTGGCCTGCCCTGGTGGTGCTGATCTGGCTGGGTGTCATGCCCTTCGCCGCCCTGGGAATCGCCTTCGGCTACACACTCAAGGGACAAGCCGCGAACCTGGCCATGATGGCGGTCTACTTCGGTCTGTCCGTCCTGGGCGGACTGTGGCTGCCCGTACAGCTGATGCCCGAGGGCATGCGGGTGCTGGCCGAATACAGCCCGGCCTATCAGGCGGGCTCACTTGGCTGGCAGGCGCTGGAGGGCGAGTGGCCCACCGGGACAGCGGTCGGCGTGCTGGCCGTCTGGCGCTACCGTCGGGCTCTGTGAAGGTGGGCATGGCGGAGGGGGACTTCGGCCGGGGCCGCCGGGCGATCCGGGCCGGCGCCTTGGCGTGGCTGCTGTTGCTGGGCTGGCCGCTCTGGTCGCTGCTGGAGTCGGGGCCAGGAGCCTGGCGGGTGGTGTGGGCGTTCGGGGCGGTGGCGGTGTTCGCGGCCTGCTGGGTGGCCGTCATGTGGCGGATGTTCGGCACCAGGCGGCCCCTCCTTCCTGCCTCGGCCGGGCTGATCGTCGCGGCGCTGTCCCTACTACCGGTGCTCGGACCTCCGTGGGCGTACATCTCGTTCGTGTTCGTCGTCAGCGCGCTGGCCACCTCACTGCAGGGTGTCGCGTTCGTCGCCGCGGTGGCGGTGACCGCAGGCGTGGAGGCGGTCGCGCTGATGGTGCAGGGGGTCTCGTTCGGGGGGATCTGGTGGGTGCCGGTCGCCATCGCGGCGCAGGCGGCCGCGGTGGACAGCATGAAGCGGATGGGGATGCTGCTGGCCCGGCTGGACGCGGCCCGCGCCGAGGTGGCGCAGCTGGCGGTGGAGAACGAACGGCTGCGCTTCGCCAGGGACCTGCACGACATCCTGGGGCACACGCTGACCTCGATCATCGTCAGAAGCCAACTCGCCGCCCGGCTGACCCGTACCGACCCAGAGCGGGCGGCACGCGAGATGACCGACATGGAACAGGTCGCCCGCCAGGCACTGGACGAGGTACGGCACGCGGTCGCCGGCTATCGCGCGCCGGCGCTGTCGGAGGAACTGGACAAGGCGGCGCGCGAGCTGCGGCTGGCCGGGATCGAGCTCAAGGTCTCCCCCGCGGATGGGCCTATTCCCGCCGCTGCCGAGATCCTGCTGGCGTGGGTCGTACGGGAGGCCGCGACCAACGTGCTGCGGCACAGCCGGGCCCGGCACTGCTGGATGGACTTGCGCGTGGACGCGGGAGCGGCCAGCGTGGAGGTCCACGATGACGGATCACCGGTCGGCGGGATCCGTACCGGCAGCACGACCGGCGAGCGGACGGTCGCCACATCGGCGCCGAGCAGGGTCACCGGCCCGGGCGCGGACCGGGCGGAGCTTTCCGGGCAGCGCGAGGGCAACGGGCTGACCGGACTGGCCGAGCGGGTCGCGCAGGCCGGCGGACTGCTGGAGGTCGGCAGGCCGGCCGACGGCGGCTACCGTCTCTACGCCCGTGTCCCGCTGGCTGACGCGTCATGATCCGGGTGCTGATCGCGGATGACCAGGACCTGGTCAGGGGAGGTCTGGCTGCGCTGCTCGGGCTGGAGGACGACATCGAGGTGGTCGCCGAGGTGGGGCGAGGCGACGAGGTCGTGGCCGCGGTGGCAGAGCACGACCCCGACGTCATCCTGCTCGACATCGAGATGCCGGGCCTGTCGGGGCTGGAGGTCGCCGCACGTCTGCGGGACCGGAAGGTGATCATCGTGACCACCTTCGGCAGGCCCGGCTACCTGGACAGGGCACTGGACGCGGGCGTGGCCGGGTTCGTGGTCAAGGACGCTCCGGTCACGGAGCTGACGGCGGCCGTGCGACGGGTGCTGGCGGGTGAGCGAGTGCTCGACCCCAAACTGGCCGTCACGGCCCTGACAGTCGGTCCGAGCCCCCTGACCCAGCGGGAGGCCGAAGTGCTACGCGCCGCCTCTGACGGTTCCACCGTGGCTGACATCGCCAGTCGGCTGTTCCTCACCGACGGCACCGTACGCAACTACCTGTCCTCGGCCATCCGCAAGACCGAAGCCCGTAACCGTGCCGAGGCCGTCCGCGTGGCCGAGTCCCGCGGCTGGCTGTAATCGGCGACCAGCCGATTCGTCGAGTCCGCCGGCGTCCGGCGGGCGGCATCGTGGAGATCCCTCCTGATCGTCTTGAAGGTTCACCCTCGCGATAACCGGCGCACCCGGTTGTGAGCTGACAACCGTGAGAAAGAAGGGGAGAACGGTGTACAACGCGCCAAGCCCAAAGAGCAGTCGTCGCGATTTCCTGCGCGGGCTTTCACTGGCCGGTGTGGGCGCCGCAGCGGCGGGCAGCACCTTGCCCACGTTCTCGACCTCGGCCGCCCATGCCGAGCGCGCAGCGGTCACCGTGCTGCGGCGGGCCACCGTGATCGACGGCACGGGGGCCAGGCCATTACACGGCGCCAGCGTAGTGATCGCCGGCGGATGGATCACCTGGGTGGGCCACGACGTCGGAGTATCGGCACACCAGGGTGCACGAGTCGTGGACCTGCACGGGAAGTTCGTCATCCCCGGGCTATGGGACATGCACGCGCACGGGAGCGGGCAAGAGCGGATCGCGCCTCCCCTGTTCGTCGCCAATGGCGTCACCGGCATCAGGGAAATGTGGGGCTTCCCCGCGCTGCACGCGGTGCGTGACCGGATCGAACGCGGCGACTTGCTCGGTCCTCGCATGGTGTTGGCCAGCAACATCATCGACGGTCCAGCCTCGCTGCTCGGGCCCCTCCCGACGCGGGTGAGCGCCGAGGCCGACGCCAGGCAGGCGGTCCGCGCGGCCAAGGCCGAGGGAGCCGACTTCATCAAGATCTACTCGTATCTTGGCCGTGACACTTTCCCGATCGTCGTCGACGAGGCCCGCAGGCAGGGGCTACAGGTCGCGGGCCACACTCCGTACCTGCTGTCGGTGCCGGAGGCCAGCGACGGCGGGCAGCGCAGCTTCGAGCACCTGCTGGGGATCACGTTGTCGACCTCCAGCAGGGAGGAGGAGTTCCGCCGTCGCATGGCGGACACACCGATCGATCCCGCCGCGCCGCGGGAGTGGTACAACCTCGTGCGCGACTTGGAGCGGGTAGCCGTGGAGAGCTTCGACCCGAACAAGGCGCGTGCGCTCTTCGACCTCCTCAAACGCAACGGCACGTGGCAGTCGCCCACGTTGTCGGTTCTGCATGTGGTCAGCCAACCCGCGGCCACCTACGCGAACGATCCGCGGCTGAGGTACATCCCGGCCCTGGACCAGGCGGCGTGGGCGGATCACCTCAAACAGATCGCACCTGTCACGCCCGAGCAGGTCACGCAGCAACGGAGGTTCTGCCACGCCCTGCTGCGGATGGTCGGCCAAGCGCACCGGGCCGGTGTGGGCGTCATCGGCGGCACCGACTGCTACAACCCGTACGTCTTCCCCGGCTTCAGCGTCCACGACGAACTGTCCCTGCTGGTACGAGCGGGGCTGAGCCCGATTGCCGCACTCCAGAGCATGACCCGTGACGCCGCTCGCTACCTCGGCCGCGCCGACACCGTGGGCACCATCGCGCCGGGGAAGGTGGCCGACCTGGTCGTGCTGGACGCCGATCCGCTCGCCGACATCCGCAACACACGCGCGATCCATGCCGTGGTGACCCGCGGTCGCCTCATCATGCGCGAAGAGCGAGAGAAGATCCTGGCGGACGTCGAGGCCGCGGCCAAGGACCCGGGGGCCACTGCCGTGTCGCTACCGGCATGCGTCTGCCACGGCGTCTGACCTGCACCGCCCGCTCACGGCGGTGAGCGACGACGAGATCGGCGAGGCCCTGGAAGCCGTGTGGCGCGGCGCGGCGCGGCGGTCAACACCTGGAACACCCGCCGCGCGACGATCTTGTCCTGGCCGGCCTGGTGTCGCGACCGCGGCCACGTCGCACTCGCCGTACTCGCCTGGGCCAGGCGGCCGGCCGCGCCCGACAGCCAGACCCCAGCCCGGTCCAAGACCGCGATCGACCGGTTGATCGTCGGCAGCTTCCAAGCGCTGAGCTGAGCCGGCTCCAGAGGCCCGGCTATCAGCCGGTACCGGCGGCACAGCCGTCACCGAGACGCTCGGGGTGCCGCCGGTAGGCCGTATCGGTGTCCCCGGTCAGTACAGCCAGATGGCGTTGCGACGGTGTCGGGCAGGGTGGACCTCGAGATCGTCGACGGCCTCGGCGGCGTTGGCCCTCTGGCGGATCGCCTCGAGCTGGAGACGCAGACGCCGGCGCGTCCGGCGCTCTTCGATCTTGGCCCATTGCGCCACCGACCGGTCCCGACGATCGGCCCTGGCCCAGGAGTAGACGTCGACCCTGCGGCGGACGAGGGCCGGGCGTGCTCGATGGCCGGACCCTGGCATCGCGGGCGGCGAGGTCGCGCATGCCGGAGCGGGCGATCATGGCTCGCTATGGTGGGTGGCATGCTGCATCCAGCTGCCGTCCACCTCGGGCGCGAGGCCGCTCGGCGCCTGGCGTCGTCCGGGGCGTGTGAGATCACGCCGGGGCTGAGTGACAGGGAGTTCACCTGGATCGAGGCGGAGTACGGCATCGAGTTCGCCGACGATCACCGGGCCTTCCTCGCCGCCGGGCTCCCGATCAACTCCGCCCGGCCGGAGGCGGGCGCCACCTGGGAACGTCCCTGGCCGGACTGGCGCGACGGCGAGGAGGAGGAGCTTCGCCACCACGTGGAGTGGCCGGTACGCCAGGTCCTGCGCGACGTGGAGTACGGCGCTTGGCTGAGCTCATGGGGAGCCCAGCCAAAGGACAAGGCGGAGGCGCTCCGGATCGCGGGGGACGCGCTGGCGAGGGCGCCGAAGCTGATCCCGCTCTACGCCCATCGCTTCCTGCCCGGCGGACGCGGCACCTCCGGCAGTCAGGTGCTGTCGATATGGGGAACGGACATCATCAGCTACGGCCGAGACCTTGCCGAATACGTCACCAACGACTTCCACCCGCGCGATGGTGATGCGGAACCTTGGGAGCAGGGGGACGCCGTCGCGGTTTGGGGTGAATTCCTCTAGGAACCCGCCCCGTCGTGGCGGTCAGTCCCAGTGGCCGGCGGCGGCCGTCTCCGCGACGTAGTCCTCGAACGGCCCGGGCGGCCGGCCGAGGGCCTGTTCCACGCCGTCCGAGACCGGGGAGCCCCGGCCGTCGCGGACGGCCACGAAGAGGCCGGTGAGCAGCCGGGCGACGTCGGCCGGGACGCCATTGGCGACCTGACGCCCGACGAAGACCTCGGGCTCCACGTCGACGTGACGGATCGTACGCCCGGTGGCCTTGCCGATGAGGTCGGCCGCCTCGCCGAAGCTGATCGCCCGCGGCCCGGTCAGCTGGTACGTCCGGCCGCCGTGGCGGTCCTCGGTGAGCGCCACTGCGGCTACCTCGGCGATGTCCTCCGCGTCGACGAACGGCGTACCCCCGTCACCGGCGGGCAGGAACAGCTCCCCGGAGAGAACCCCCTGCCGCCAGAAGCTCTCACTGAAGTTCTGCGCGAACCAGTCCGGCCGCAGGATGGTCCAGCCGACGCCGGAGCCGCGCACGGCCTGCTCGGCGGGCTTGAGGGGATGGCTGTCACCGGCCTCGCCGACGCCGTAGGCCGACAGCAGCACCAGCCGCCGCACCCCCGACGCGACCGCCTCGGCCACGAACCCGGGGATGCGCGCGCGGTGGTCGACACTCCCCCGCAGGTCGGGCTCCATGAGGTAGGCCGCGGTGACGCCGTCGAGCGCGGGCGCCCACGTCGCCGGATCGCCCAGGTCGAAGGGGAGGTCTCCGGTGGTACGGGCCACCGCCCGTACCGGATGGCCGGCGCTCCGCAGACGCCGGACGATGCGGCGACCGGTCTTGCCGTTGCCGCCCAGGATGAGGATGTTCGTCATTCCCCTAAGGGAACTCCACAAAGCGAAGACGATCCATGGGAGAACATCCGGGATACCTTTGTGATCGTCTACCGTGATGGGCATGGATGTCCTGAGCGACCTGCTGCACCGGGCCCGCGCCAAGAACGCGCTGGTCAGGAAGCTGGTCCAGCGGCCGCCGTGGTCGCTGGGCTTCACCGACGCTCCCCCGCTCACGGTCGTGGCCACGCTCGGCGGCCACGCGTCGGTCCGGCTCGGCGAGGACGTCGCCCCCGTACATCTCGCCGCCGGTGACATCGCCCTCATCAGCGCCACGAGCCGCTACACGATCGCCGACAGCCCGTCCACCCCACCTCAGGTGGTGATTCAGGGGCAGAAGAAGTACGCCGTCGGCGGCGACCAGGCGGCGGCTCACCGGAGTCTGGCGCCCCGCACCTACGGTGACGGCCTGCCCGGGGCCACGGTCATGATCCGGGGCGCGTACGAACTCCGCGGCGACGTGGGCGACCGCCTGCTGGACATGCTCCCGCCGCTGGCGGTCGTGCCCGCCGGGCCGCGGACCCGAGCGGCGCTGGAGCTGCTGGCCACCGAGGTCGCCTGCGACGAACCCGGCCAGGACGCCATCCTCGACCGCCTGCTCGATCTGGTGCTCGTGCTGGCGTTGCGCGCATGGTGCGCCAGGCCGGATCCGGCCCTGCCCGCCTGGCATCGCGCGCTGGCCGACCCCGCGATCGGGGATGTGCTGCGCCTGCTGCACGAGGACCCCGCCCACCGATGGACGGTCGCCGAGCTGGCCGCCAAGGTCGGCATGTCCCGCGCCGCCTTCGCCGCGCGCTTCACCAGCCTGGTCGGCGAGCCCCCGCTCACCTATCTCACCGGCTGGCGCATGGCCCTGGCGGCGGACCTGCTCCGTGACACCGAGGCGACCGTCGCCACCGTGGCCCGGCAGGTCGGGTACGAGGACGCCTTCGCCTTCAGCGTGGCGTTCAAGCGAGCCCGCGCCCTCAGCCCCTCGGTCTGGCGCCGCCGGGCCCGCTGACCTCCGCCGTCGCGGACCGCGGCACTAGGCATGGCCGACCTCGCGCAGCCCCGCGAGGGCCGCGGCGGCGAAGGCGGTGGCGACCTCGCCGCCCTGCACCGGCAGCCACACCGCCGAGGTCGACCAGGTCAGCCGGGGTTCGTCGATCGGCCGCCACACCAGCCCGGCGGGCAGCTCGTCGTACGGCTCCTCGTTGAGGTGCGCCCCCAGCCCCGACATGACGAGGCCGTGCACGAAGTGGGGGTTTCTGGCGTGCCTGATCGCGCCGGGCAGGAACCCGTTGTCCCGGCACGCCTCCAGCACGTGGTCGTAGAGCTGGGGCGCCATCTCCCGGGGGAAGATCACCAGCGGTGACCCGTCGAGCGAGCGCAGGCGTACCACCTCCTGCACGGCCGCGCGGTGGCCGGCGGGCAGCACCACGCCGAGCCGCCGGTGGACGACCTCGCTCGACTCCAGCCCCACCGTGTCACAGGGATGCCGGACGAGGCCCACGTCGAGCTCCTCCGCGCGCAGCTTGGCGAGCTGGCTGGCGGTGGTCAGCTCGTGCAGCTCCAGCAGCACGTCGGGGACGCGCTCGGCGAACCTGGCCACCAGCGTCCTGAGCGCCATCGGCGTCGTGTCCGGCGGCACCCCGGCCCGGAGCACGCCCGAGTCCCCCGGGCGGATGCGGCGCATGGCCTCGCGGGCCGCGTCCGCCCGCTCCAGCACCCCGCGCGCGTGCTCGAGCAGCAGCGCGCCGGCCTCGGTGAGCGAGACGCGGTGCGGGTTGCGGTCGAACAGCCGGACGCCCAGCTCCCGCTCCAGGTCGCGGATGCGCTGGGACAGCGGCGGCTGCGCCATGTGCAGCCGCTCCGCGGCCCGGCCGAAGTGCAGCTCCTCGGCGACCATGACGAAATAGCGCAGGTGGCGTAGCTCCATCACCCTGACCATATCGCTCTGATATCGCCAAGAGTCCACATTGATGTTGGCCAGCGACCCGCAAGACCTGGTTATATCCCCGACAAGCCCGTTGACCTGCGGAGGGACGCTAGTGAGTGTGCTGCTGGACCGTGACGGACCCGTCGCGGTGATCACCTTGAACCGCCCGGAGAAGCTGAACGCCTGGACCGCCGGGATGCGGGAGCGGCTGATCGAGCTGCTGCGCGCGGCGGGCGCCGACCCGGAGGTGGGCGCCGTCGTCCTCACGGGGGCGGGACGCGCTTTCTGCGCCGGTCAGGACCTGGGTGAGACGGCCGGGATCGACCCCGGCGACCACGCCGCCTCCGACGCCTGGATCGACGGCTTCGACCGGCTCTACCGGGCGGTGCTCGACCTGGACAAGCCGGTCGTGGCCGCGGTGAACGGGGTGGCGGCCGGTTCGGGGTTCCAGTTCGCGCTGCTGGCCGACTTGCGCATCGGCCACGCGGGCACCCGGATGGGCCAGCCGGAGGTGCTGTCGGGCATCCCGAGCATCACCGGCATCTGGGCCATGTGGGGCGTGCTCGGCCGCGCGAAGACCATCGAGTTCGCGCTGACCGGACGCCTGGTGTACGGGGCGGAGGCGGAGCGGCTCGGCCTGCTGACCAGGCTCGTGGCGGAGAACGACGTGCTGGCCGCCGCCGTGGCGCAGGCCAAGGAGCTGGCCGCGCTGCCCTCCGGCGCGGTGGCGCTGACGAAGGGGCGGCTCAGGGAGCTGGAGCGGGACGCCCTGGCCGACTCGGTCGCGGCGGCCAAGCAGGTGCACGCCGCCGCGTACGCCTCGGGCGAACCCCAGCGGGAGATGGCCCGTTTTCTGAAGGGACGCGCCAAGTGACCGAGTGGAGCGTTCCCGGACGCTACAACATGGCCGTGGACGTGGCCGACCGCCACCCCCGCGAGAACCTGGCGCTGATCTTCGAGGATCACACGGGAGCGCGCGAGGAGGTCCGCTGGGGCGCCGTGCAGGACCGCTCCCGCCAGGTGGCCGCCTGCCTGCACGGACTCGGCGTCCGTCCCGGCGACCGGGTCGCGGTCATGCTCCCGCAGCGCACCGACACCCCGGCGACGTACCTGGGCGTGCTGCGTACCGGCGCCGTGCTCGTGACCATGTCGCTGCTCTGGGCCGACGACCAGATCGCCTACCGGCTCGCCGACTCGGGCGCGTCGGTGCTGGTCACGGAGGCGGGCGCGATCCGGCGGGCGAGCGGGTACGACGGGACCGTGGTCGACGTGGACGACCCGGCGATCGGCCTGCTGACGCCGGAGTTCGAGGACGCCGACACCGCCGCCGACGACCCCGCGCTGATCTTCTACACCTCCGGCACGACCGGTCCCGCCAAGGGCATCGTGCACGCGCACCGCACGCTGCTCGGCCACAACGAGTTCCGGCACTGCCACGACCTGCGTCCCGGCGACGTCTTCTACGGCGCGGGAGAGTGGGCCTGGTCGATGGCCAAGCTCATGGGCCCGCTCAGGGCGGGCGCCACGCACCTGGTCTACCGGCCAGCGGCGGGGTTCGACCCGGAGGGGCTGCTGGGCAGCATGGCGCGCAACGGCGTCACGACCGGCCTGGTCAACCCCACGTTCCTGCGCAAGACGCGCGAGCAGCTGCCCGACGCGGGCCGCCGTCACCCGCAGCGGTTCCGTACGATCTGCTGCGCCAACGAGCCGCTCACCGCCGACCTGATCCGCTGGTTCCGCGACCAGTTCGGGGTCACGCTGCTCGACTACTACGGCTCCACGGAGTCGTACCCGCTGATCGGGAACTTCCCCGGCACTCCGGTCAAGGAGGGCTCCATGGGCCGGCCGCTGCCCGGCTGGGACGTGGCGCTCCTCGACGAGCACGAGCGGCCGGTCCCGGCGGGCGAGGTCGGCGAGATCTGCCTGCGGGCGCGGAGCAACCCGCAGTTCCCGCTCGGCTACTGGAACCGCCCCGAGCCCTCCCGGGAGGTGTTCGGCGGCGAGTGGTTCCACACCAAGGACCACGCGCGGGTGGACGAGGACGGCTACTACTGGTTCCTCGGCCGCGTCGACGACGTGATCAAGACCTCCGGCTACCGCGTCGGCCCCGACGAGATCGAGGAGGCGCTGCGCGCCCATCCCGCCGTCGCGGACGTGGGCGTGGCCGGGGTGCCCGACCCCGTACGCGGCCAGGCCGTCAAGGCGTGGATCCGGCCGGCGCCCGGCCACCTGCCGGGCGAGGAGCTGGCACGGCAGATCCGCGAGTTCGCCAAGACCACGCACTCGCGCTTCGCCTACCCCAGGGAGATCGAGTTCGTGGACGAGCTGCCCCGGTCGGCGACCGGAAAGATCCAGCGCGCCCAGCTCCGACTCCGTCACCAGAACTAGGGAGCAAGCAATGACCCCCCACGCCTCCACTGACGTCCGGCGCAAGGTCACCCTGGCCTCCGCCATCGGCAACTTCGTCGAATGGTTCGACTCGGCGGCGTACGCGGTGATGTCCGCGACGATCGCCAAGCTGTTCTTCCCCGACTACGACACGACGGCCGCGCTGCTCGCCACCTGGGCGATCTTCGCGGGCGGGTTCATCGCCCGCCCGCTCGGGGCCGCCTTCTTCGGCAGGTACGGCGACCGCCTCGGCCGCAACAGGATGCTGGCGCTGACCATCCTGACGATGAGCGGCGCCACGTTCCTCATCGGCATCCTGCCCACCTACGCCTCCTGGGGCATGGCCGCGCCGATCCTGCTGTTCCTGCTGCGCTGCGCCCAGGGGTTCTCGACCGGCGGCGAGTACACGGGGGCGTCGGCGTTCATCGTGGAGTACGCGCCGGAGGGGCGGCGGGCCCGCTTCGCCGCCGCCGTGCCGGTGACCGTGGGCCTGGCCAGCGTGGCGGGCTCCGGCGTCGGCTTCCTGATCACCTCGACGGTCACGACCGAGGCCCTGCAGAGCTGGGGCTGGCGCATCCCGTTCCTGCTGGCGGCGCCGCTCGGGCTCATCGGGCTCTACCTGCGGTCCAAGGTCGAGGACACGCCCGTGTTCCGGTCGCTGCAGCAGCACGACGCGGTCGAGCCGGCGCCGCTGCGCGAGGCCGTACGCCGCTGCGGTCGCCAGATCGCGACGCTCTTCGGCTACAGCATCACGAACGCCGTCGGGTACTACCTGATGAGCAGCTACATGATCGCGTACATGTCGGAGGAGCTCGGCTACACCAAGAGCCAGGCCCAGCTCACGAACGTGGTCTCGATGCTCGCCTACAGCGTGGCCTGCCTGTTCGCGGCGGCGGCCAGCGACCGGTTCGGCCGCCGGCCCATGCTCGTCGTCGCGTGCGCGGGCTTCGTGCTGCTGCCGCTGCCGGCGTTCTGGCTGATGGGGTCGAGCCTGGCCGGGGCGATGGTCGGCACGTCGGTGCTGGCGATGCTCGTGTCGGTGATCGGCACCTCCAACGTGCCCGCGCTGGTGGAGATGTTCCCCGCGAAGGTGCGGGCGAGCGGCTCGGCCATCGGGTACACGGCGGCGTACGTGCTGTTCGGCGGCACCGCCCCGTTCGCGGCGACCGGGCTGGTCTCCGCGACGGGCAGCGCCGTCGCGCCCGCCTACTACATGGTGGGGCTCGCGGCCGTGTCGCTGGTGGTGGTGCTGACCTCGTTCAGGGAGACCCGCGGCCTGCGGCTGGACCGGGGCGTGGACGAGGTCACGAGCGGCGCTTGACCGGCAGAGCCGCCCCGTCAGCCGGGGCGGCGTGACCGCCATCTGCGCCTGCTGCCCGCCCGACAGCCCGCTCAGACGCGCACGCCCTCCCCCGGGAACGCCCGCACGATCACCCCGTTGGCGTGGCAGTGGTCGGCGAAGGGCGCGCTGTCGTGACCGAGCGGGAGCCACAGGAAGTTGGCCTGGGACGGCGGCAGGTCGTAGCCGAGGGCCCGGAGCTCACCGGTGACGCGGTCACGTTCCTTGACCGTGAGGGCGACCCGCCTGTCCACCTCCTCGTGCTCGCGGAGCGCCGCGATCGCCGCCTCCTGGGCGAGGGCGCTGACGCTGAAGGGCGTCTGCGTCTTGCGTACCTGGGCGATGATCTCCGGCGGTCCGACGCAGTAGCCGACCCGCAGCCCGGCCAGCGCGTACGCCTTGGAGAAGGTCCTGAGCACGACGACGTTCGGCCGGTCGCCGAAGAGCGCGAGCGCGTCCGGCACGGCGGACGGGTCGGCGTACTCGTGGTAGGCCTCATCGACGGCGATCAGCACGTGCTCGGGCACCTGGTCCACGAAGGCGCGCAGAGCGGCCTCGCCGACGGGGGTGGAGGTCGGGTTGTTGGGGTTGCAGACGAACACCAGCCTGGTCCGCGGGGTGATGGCCGCCGCCATGGCCCGGAGGTCCTGGACGTGGTCACGCAGCGGGACCCGTACGGGGACTCCGCCCGCCACCGTGGTCAGGATCGGGTACGCCTCGAACGACCGCCACCCGAAGACCACCTCGCTGCCCGGCCCGCACACCGTGTGCAGGACCTGCCCGCAGACCTCGGACGAGCCCGCGCCCACGGCGATGCGATCGGTGCTCACCCCGTGGCGGGCGGCCAGCGCTTCGAGCAGGCGGGCGGCCCCCATGTCCGGGTACCGGGACAGGCCGCCGGTCAGCTCGGCCAGGCGGGCGGCGACGCCGGGCAGCAGGCCGTACGGGCACTCGTTACTGGCCAGGACGACGGCCCCGGGCGACTTGCGGCCCGGCACGTAGGACTGAAGGTCGAGCAGAGACGAGCGTACGTTGACCACCTGATGTCACTTCCTTCCGTCAGACGTGGGCGAGCAGGATGGCGGGGTTCTCCACGCAGTCGGCCACGAAGCGCAGGAAGCCGCCTGCCGCGCCGCCGTCGCAGACACGGTGGTCGAACGTGAACGACAGCTGGGTGACCTTGCGGGGCACGACCGCGCCGTCCTTCACCCAGGGGCGGTCGATGATGCGGCCGACGCCGAGGAGCGCCGCCTCGGGGTGGTTGATGATCGGGGTGGATCCGTCCACGCCGAAGACGCCGTAGTTGTTGAGCGTGAACGTGCCCCCGGTCAGCGCCGCGGGAGGCAGCGTGCCTTCGCGGGCGAGGGCGGTGAGCCTGGTCAGTTCGGCGGCGAGCTGCGCGGTCGTCATGAGCTGCGCGTCGCGGACCACCGGCACGACCAGGCCGCGATCGGTCTGGGCGGCGAAGCCGAGGTTGACGTGGCCGTGCCGGACGATCTCGGCGCGGGCGGTGTCGACCGAGGAGTTCAGCTCGGGGAAGCGGCGCAGGGCGGCCACGCAGCTGCGGGCCAGGAGCGCGAGCAGCCCGATGCCGAGGTCCGGGCGGTCCCGCCGGAGCGCGTCCTTGACCTCTAGCAGGCCGGTGGCGTCGACGTCCACCCAGGTGGTGGCGTCGGGGATCTCGGTACGGCTGCGGCTCAGCTTGTCGGCCACCGCCCGCCGGAGTCCGCGCAGGGGGATGCGCTCGGCCCGCAGTGGGGTTCCGGTCGCTCCCGGTTTGGCCGGGGCGACGGCGGAGGCGGCGGGGGTGGCCATGGCGCGTTCGACGTCGCGGCGGAGGATCACACCGCGGGGTCCGGTGGGGGTGACGGCACCGAGATCCACGCCGTGCTCGTGGGCGAGCCTGCGCACGAGCGGGGAGATCACCCGAGGCGCCTGCCGCTCACCAGCCGCGGCCAGGGACGGGGACACGGGCGGGGAAGCGGGCACGGCCGGGGAAGCAGGCGCGGCCGGCGACGGGGACGCGGGGCGGGAGGCCGGGGCCGTAGGTGGGTGGCCGGGGGTTGCGGGGGCCTTGCGGGAGCGGCGGCGGGTGGTGGGGGTGTGGCCGGTGCCGTAGCCGATGAGGACATTTCCGGATCCGGCGCGTTCCTCCTCCCGGTAGCGCTCCGCGGCGGCCGAATCGCCCACGCCGCCCGCCGGGCCGACCTCGATGAGCGGCTCCCCCACCGACAGGACGGCCCCCGCCGATGCGTGCAGGCTCAGCACCGTCCCCGCGTACGGCACAGGCACCTCCACCGCCGCCTTGGCCGTCTCGACCTCCACCACGATCTGGTCGATCTCGACGGTGTCCCCGACGGCGACCTTCCAGTCGACGATCTCGGCCTCCGTCAGCCCCTCGCCCAGATCGGGCAGGCGGAACACGTGCCGTGTCATGACGCCTCCCCGGAACCGCCCAGGTGCGCCAGATCGGGCTCGTCACCGAACTGGAGCCGGTCCACCGCGTCCAGCACCCGGTCGGCGTCCGGCAGGTGCGAGTGCTCGAGGATCGGCGGCGGGTACGGGATGTCGAACCCCGTGACCCGCAGCACCGGCGCCGCCAGCGAGTGGAAGCACCGCTCCTGCACGCGGGCCGCGATCTCCGCGCCCACCCCGGCGAACCCCTGGGCCTCCTGGATCACCACGCAGCGCCCGGTCTTGCGTACGGAGGACACGACGGTCGAGTCGTCGAACGGGACGATCGTCCGCAGGTCCACCACCTCCAGGGCGAGCCCGTCCTGGGCCGCGGCGTCGGCGGCCTGGAGCGCCACCGAAACGCTCGGCCCATAGGCGACCAGCGTCGCGTCGCGGCCCTCGCGCAGCACCGCCGCCCGCCCGAACCCCGCCGCCCGCCGGTCCCCGGCGGACGTCTCGCCCTTGGACCAGTACAGGCGCTTGGGTTCCATGAAGATCACCGGGTCGGGGTCGGCGATGGCGTCGCGCAGCAGCCAGTACGCGTCGTCGGCCGTCGCGGGGGTCACGACCTTCAGGCCGGGCGTGTGCGCGTAGTACGCCTCGCTGGAGTCGCAGTGGTGCTCGACGCCGCCGATGCCGCCCGCGTACGGGATCCTGATCACCATCGGCAGCGACAGCCGCCCGCGCGTGCGGTTGCGCAGCTTGGCCACGTGCGAGGCGATCTGTTCGAAGGCCGGGTAGGCGAACGCGTCGAACTGCATCTCGATCACCGGCCGGAAGCCGCCCATGGCCAGCCCCACGGCCAGTCCCACGATCCCGGCTTCGGCCAGCGGCGTGTCGAAGCACCGCTCCTCGCCGAACTCCTTGGTCAGCCCGTCGGTGATGCGGAAGACGCCGCCCAGCGGGCCCACGTCCTCGCCGAAGACGAGAACGCGTTCGTCCTCGCGCAGAGCGTCCCGAAGCGCGGCGTTCAGCGCCTGCGCCATGCTCAAGGTGGTCATCAGTCCTCCAGCTCGGACGCCAGCAGGGCCCGCTGCTCGCGCAACTGGGGCGTGGCCTCGGCGAAGACGTGCTCGAACAGCTCGAACGGATCCACCTTCGGGTCGGCGTTCATCTCCGTACGCACCCGGGCGGCGAACTCCTCGGCGGCCTCGTGCGCCGACTCGACGGCGGCCGCATCGAGCACGCCGCGCCCACGCAGGTAGGTCTCCAGGCGGGCGAGCGGGTCGGCCGCCTCCCACTGCTCGACCTCCCGCTTGTCCCGGTACCGGGCGGCGTCGTCGGCGTTGGTGTGGGGGTCCATCCGGTAGGTGTGCGCCTCCACCAGGAAAGGGCCGCCGCCCGTACGCGCGTGCTCCACGGCCGCGGTCAGGACGGACAGCACCGCGACGAGGTCGTTGCCGTCCACCTGCTCGGAGCGGATGCCGTACCCGATGCCCTTGTACGCGAGCGCGGGCGCGGCGCTCTGCTTGGCCAGCGGCACGGAGATCGCGTACTTGTTGTTCTGCACGAAGAACACGACGGGCGCGTGCAGGACCGCGGCGTAGTTCAGCGCCTCGTGGAAGTCGCCCTCGCTGGTGCCGCCGTCGCCGATGAAGGCCATGACGACGCCGCTCTCGTTCTTGCGGCGCAGGGCGTCGGCCATGCCCACGGCGTGGATGGTCTGGGTGGCCAGCGGGGTGCACTGGGGCGCGACCCGGGTGGCGGCGGGGTCGTACCCGCAGTGCCAGCCGCCCCTCAGCAGGGTCAGCACCTCGACGGGATCGAGGCCCCGGGAGACCAGCGCCACCGAGTCCCGGTAGGTCGGGAACAGCCAATCGTCCTCGCGCAGCGCGAGCACCCCGGCGATCTGGCAGGCCTCCTGCCCGCGGCTGGAGGGGTAGACGGCCAGGCGCCCCTGCTTGGTCAGCGCGGTCGCCTGGCGGTCGAAGCGGCGGCCGACGACCATCCGGCGGTAGGCCTCCAGCAACCGCTCCTCCTCCGGCACCTGGTAGCCGGTGGGCGGCTGGACCGCCGTGCCGTCCTCGGCGACGAAGCGCACCGGCACGGGTGAGGGCAGAAGGACGTCGACGGACATGCGACGCTCCCTTTCACTGGACGTTTGACAGGGAAAGCGTCCGCGCATGGAGCCAGGTGTTCAAGACATCAGGCATGATGAGCGACAAAAGGTCTGAAACCAGTCTTCAGGAGGACCGATTGTCGTTCAACGACGGCGCCGGAGAGGGGTCGGCGGGACATTCGGCCGCGCCGCTGGACGGGGTGGATCGGGCGATCATCGCCGAGCTGCGGCGGGACGGCCGGATCTCGATGCGCACCCTCGCCGAGCGCGTGCACGTCTCCCGGGCCAACGTCTACGCCAGGATCACCCGGCTGATGGACGCCGGGGTGATCACCGGCTTCACGGCGCGGATCGCGCCGCACAAGGCCGGCCTGGGCACCAGCGCGTACGTCTCGCTCACCATCGAGCAGAACTCCTGGCGCGCGGTGTCGGCCCGGCTCCGGGAGACCCCGTACGTCGAGAACTTCGCCCTGGTCGGCGGCGACTACGACGTCCTGGCCCTGGTCAGGACCCCGGACAACGCGACGCTCCGGCACGTGGTGCTGGAGCTCATCCAGGACATCCCGGGCATCCGCGCCACCCGTACGTGGCTGGTGTTCGAGGAGGCCCGCGGCGCCGGAGCCGAGTGAGCGGTCAGCGTGCCCGCAGCGCCTTGTACTCGCCGAGCAGCGCCTCCAGGCTCCGCACCATGAACGTGTAGTACTCGTACATCTCGGACATGCGGGCGCGCTGCCGGTCGGGGAGGTCGGCCGAGCGGGCCCGGGCGTTCTCGGCCAGAGAGAGCAGCTCGGTCGTCTGCTCCAGCTGGTGCTGCAGGCAGCCGATCCAGGCGTCCTCGCGCCACTCGTAGACGTACTGCCGGGACCCGGACTCCTTGAACCGCCGTACGGTCCCGTTGACCACGAGCAGGCGGGTCGTCTCCGAGACCGAGCCCTTGCTGGCGTTCAGGGCGGCCTGCAGCTCGTCCATCGTCATGGGCGTCTCGCTCAGCATGAGCACCCCCGCGGCGCGCCCGGCCATCGGCGGCCAGCCCATCGCGCGGCCGATGCGCAGGCCGAAGTCGTCGATCAGGGGGTTCACGTCGCCGACGGACACCAGCGGAACACCATCCGTTCAGAAAAAAATGAACTTTCACTATTGACTGAACTTTCTGCTGAGGGCAGTCTACCGGCTAACGGTGGCCCGGGCGGTTCCGGGCCGAGCGCAGGAGGTTCGCCGTGACAGACACGGGCTGGGACATCATCGTCGTGGGGGCGGGTTCCGCCGGCGCGGCACTCGCCGCCCGCTCCGCCGAGCGGGGCAAGCGCGTCCTGCTGCTGGAGGCCGGGCCCGACTACCGTTCGGCGCGGATGCACGAGGCGTGGCGCTCGCCGAACCCGGTCCGCGCGCTGCTGGACCCCGCCGCCGTCGAGGGCATGGTCTGGATGGGCGTCACCTCCTCCCGCACCGACGGGCAGGCGCCGGCTCCGTACTGGCGGGGCAGGGGTGTCGGCGGCAGCTCGTCGATCAACGGGCAGATCGCGATTCGCCCGCCGATGGACGACTTCGACGACTGGGCCGCGGCGGGATGCGCCGGCTGGTCGTGGCGGGACGTGCTGCCGTACTTCGCGAAGCTGGAGGACGACGAGGAGTTCGGCGACGAGCCGTACCACGGGCGCGGCGGGCCGACTCCGATCTTCCGGATGCCGCGCGAGCGGTGGGGCGGAGTGGACGCCGCGCTGGCCGCCGCCGCGCTGGCGGCCGGGCACGCCTGGGCGCCGGACGTGAACGCGCCCGGCGCCGCCGGGGTCTCCCCCTACCCGATCAACTCGCGCGCCGGACGCCGGGTCACGGTCAACGACGGCTACCTCGAGCCCGCCCGGTCCCTGACCGGCCTCACCGTCCGCGGTGACGCCCTGGTCGACCAGGTCCTCTTCGCCGGTGACCGCGCCGTCGGCGTGCGGGCCGTCGTGGGCGGGACGACGGTGACCGCGTACGCGGACGAGATCGTCCTCAGCGCGGGCGTGATCCACTCCCCCGCGATCCTCATGCGCTCGGGCATCGGCCCGGCCGCCGACCTGCGCCGTCTGGGGATCACGGTACGGCGGGATCTCCCGGTCGGGCTCGGCATGCAGGACCATCCGATGATCGTCGTCGAGCTGCCGCTGACCCAGGAGGCCGCCATCAAGACGGCCGACGACCGCCACACCAACGTCTGCGTCCGCTACACCAGCGGCCGCGGTGGGCTGCCGCACGACATGATGTTCGTCTCGCTGAACCAGAACGTGCTGTCCATGGAGGCCGCCGACACCCGCTTCCCGGCGGGCGGCTTCGGCGTGTGGCTCAACCAGAACCACTCGCGCGGCGTGCTGACGCTGACCTCCACCGACCCGCAGGCCCAGCCCGAGGTGCGCGAACGTATGCTGTCGGACTCCCGCGACCTGGAACGCCTGCGCGATGGCGTGCGCGCCCTGGTCGAGCTGGCGCGCGGCCCCGAGGCGGCCACGATCGTCGCGGGCTCCGGCTCCGTGGAGGCCGGCAACAAGCGGCTGTTCGCGGTGCTGGACGACGACGCCGCGCTCGACGAGCACCTCCTCGCCACCGCGGTCGACGCCCAGCACGGCACCAGCACCTGCCGGATGGGCGCGCCCGGGGACGCCGCCACGGTGGTGGACCCGTCGTGCCGCGTCCTCGGCGTCGAGGGGCTGCGCGTGGTGGACGCGTCGATCTTCCCGTCCGTACCCCGGGCCAACACCAACCTGGCATCGATCATGGTCGGCGAGCTCATGGCCGACCGCCTCTAAGGAGCCCTGTGAAAACCCTGCAGAACCTCATCGGCGGCAGCTGGGAAGACTCCCGGGGAGACGCCTTCCACGATGTGGTCAACCCCGCGACCGAGGAGGTCGTCGCCCGCTGTCCCAGCGGCTCAGCGCAGGACGTACGCCTGGCCGTGGACGCGGCCGTGCGCGCGCAACCGGCCTGGGCCGCGCTGACCGTCGCCGAACGGGTGGAGCGGCTGTCCCGATGGGCGGACACGATCGCCGCCCACGCCGACGAGCTGGCGGAGATCGAATGCCGGGAGATGGGCAAGCCCGTCGCCCTCGGCCGGGCCTTCATCGGCGGCGCGGCGATGGGGTTCAAGGCGGCGGCGGCCGAGGCCCTGGAGTACGCGTTCGAGGAGACCATCCCCGCGCCGGACGGGGGCAGCACCACGATCGTGCGCGCCCCGCTCGGCGCCACGGCCGTGATCGTGCCGTGGAACTTCCCCGTGCCCATGACCCTGGGCGCGCTCGGCCCGCTGCTGGCCGCCGGGAACACCGTCGTCCTCAAGCCGTCCGAGCGCTCGCCGATGTCGGCGGTGCGGCTGCTGGAGCTGATGGACCTGCCGCCCGGCGTGGTCAACCTGGTCCTCGGCGACTCCCGCGCGGGCGCGCCGCTGGTGGCCGACGAACGCGTCGGGCTCGTGCACTTCACCGGCTCCGTCGAGTCCGGGCGCAAGGTCGGCGAGCGGACCGGGGCGCTGCTGCGCCGCTCGATCCTGGAGCTGGGCGGCAAGGACCCCGTGGTGGTCGACGCGGGGGTGGACCCGGTGGCCACCGCCGCCGCGGTCGCGTTCGGCGCCTTCGCGAACTCCGGCCAGATCTGCACCTCCATGGAACGCGTCTACGTGCACCGCGATGTCGCCGAGCCGTTCATCGAGGCCCTGGTCGAGGCCGCGGGGACGTACGCGCTCGGCGACGGGCACGACACGGCCACCGTGCTCGGCCCGCTGGTCGACCGGCGGCAGCGCGACATCGTGGCACGGCACGTCGCCGACGCGGTCTCGCGCGGCGCGACCGTACGGGCCGGCGGGGTGGTGCCCGAGGGCAGGGGCTTCTTCTACCCCGCGACCGTGCTCACCGGCGTGGACGAGTCCATGCTGGTCATGACCGAGGAGACCTTCGGCCCGATCGCCCCGGTCGTCGTGGTCTCCTCCTTCGAGGAGGGGCTGGAGCGGGCGAGCGCGTCGCGCTTCGGCCTGGCCGCCACCGTGTACACCGCCGACCCCGAGCACATGGCGGCCGCCCGCCGCATCCCCGCAGGTGTCGTGTGGGTGAACCAGTGGCAGGGCGGCGGCCCCGAGCGGCTGTACGAACCGGCCGGGGACAGCGGCATGGGCGCGACCGGCTCCCGCGCCGCCTACGACGCGGCCACCCGCCCCACCTCGATCCACACCGCCCCCGCCGCGTGACGGGGACCCCAGGGGTCAGCGGCCCTCGAAGGTGGGTTTGCGTTTCTCGAGGAACGCCTCCACCGCTCCCGCGTGGTCGGCTGTCAGCCCCAGGCGGGCCTGGGCGCGGGCCTCGGCGGTGAGTGCCGCGCCGAGGTCCTGGTCCCAGGCCCCGGCGATCAGCCGCTTGGACTCGGCGTACGCGGCGGTCGGCCCGGCGGCGAGCCGGGCCGCCAGCTCACGCGCCACCGCACCCGCCTCCTCCCGTGGGACCACGCGCCCCGTGATCCCCCACTCCACCGCCTGCCGGGCGCCGAACGACTCACCGAGCAGGACCAGCTCCTTGGCCCTGGCCTCGCCGACCGCCCGTACGAGCGTCAGGGACAGCCCCGAGTCGCACGTCAGCCCGATCGCCGTGAACGCCGTCGCGAAGACGGCCTCCTCCGCGAGCACCCGCAGGTCACAGGCCAGGGCGAGGGCCAGACCGGCGCCGACGCACGTGCCGTTGACGGCGGCGACGACCGGTTTGCCCATGGTGGCCAGGAGCCGGACGATCGGCGCGTAGTCCTCCTCGACGGTGTCGAAGGCGTGCCCGGCGTCCGAGCGGAGGGCCGCCGCGTGCTCGGCGAGGTCCTGGCCGACGCAGAAGGCGGTCCCCGCCCCGGTCAGGAGCACCGCTCGTACGGCGTCGTCGGCCGCGACCTCCTCCAGCGCCCGGCGCAGCGCCGTCTTCAGCCCGGTGTCCAGCGCGTTGCGGCGGTCCGGGCGGTTGAGGGTCAGCACGGCCACGGCGCCGTCGCGTTCCAGCAGGATCGAGGAGTCCTCCACCTCAGGCCTCCTGTCCGGGCAGCGGCCAGGTCTTGGCCACGAGGGTCAGCACGTCGTACGTGGCGACCGGCTGGCCGTCCTGGTTGGCGACGACGGCGTCCCAGCGGACCTCGCCGTAGTCGGCGTTGCTGCGCGGGGTGATCTGCTTGACGGTCAGCGTCACGTCGATCGTGTCGCCCGCCTTCACGGGGGTGAGGAAGCGCAGGGAGTCGACGCCGAAGTTCGCCAGGACCGGTCCGGGCGCCGGGTCCACGAAGAGCCCGGCGGCCAGGGACACGACGAGGTACCCGTGGGCGACGATGCCGCCGAACAGCGGGTTGCGCGCCGCCGCCGCGGCGTCGGTGTGCGCGTAGAAGGTGTCCCCGGTGAACTCGGCGAAGTGCTCGATGTCGGCGAGCGAGACCGTACGCGGCGCGGAGGCGATCGTGTCACCGACGCGCAGCTCCGCCAGGGACTTGCGGAACGGGTGGATGCCCGGCTCGGCGCGCGCGGCGCCGGTGGTCCAGCGGCCGGTGACCGCGGTGAGCAGGTCCGGGGAGGCCTGGACGGCGGTGCGCTGCATGTGGTGCAGGACCCCGCGGACGCCGCCCAGCTCCTCGCCGCCGC
>NZ_JBSFTC010000089.1:0-37183 GCF_053590415.1 Nonomuraea sp. NPDC003201 | reverse complement strand
GGCCACCGGGGCCGCCACCGGGGCGGCCACCGGGGCGGCCACCGCGTCGCGGCCGGTCACCGGGGAGAACGTGCGGACGCTCAAGCCCGCACGCCCGATGCCGGTCCCGGCGCCGACGCCGGTCCCCCAGCCTGCCCGCCCGATCACCGCTGTGGAGACACAACCCGAAACGCCAGCCGAACCGGAGCAGAAGCCTGTGACCGAGTTCACGTCGAACGGGCTGCCCCTCCGGGTGCCACAGGCCAACCTGGCGCCAGCGCTGCGGGACGACACGCCCACGCAGCCCGACTTCGAGGAGGACGATGACGAGCGCTCGCCGGAGGAGATCCGCAGGATGATGGGATCTCTGCAGTCAGGCACCCGTCTTGGCCGCACCGAAGCCGCCAAGATGCTGGATGAGCAGTCTGGAGATGAGGCATGACCCCTACCTCCGGCACCGACCTGAACTGGCTGCTCGACGACCTCGTCGGCCGTGTCAAGGAGGTCGAGCACGCCATCGTGCTGTCGTCCGACGGCTTGCTGATGGCCTCCTCCGCCGCGATGCAGCGGACCGACGGCGAGCACCTGTCCGCCGTCGCCTCCGGGCTGCAGAGCCTGGCGAAAGG
The DNA here is from genome assembly GCF_053590415.1 of Nonomuraea sp. NPDC003201. NCBI lineage: Bacteria > Bacillati > Actinomycetota > Actinomycetes > Streptosporangiales > Streptosporangiaceae > Nonomuraea > Nonomuraea sp. NPDC003201. The sequence continues at coordinate 36,578 of NZ_JBSFTC010000089.1, read as the reverse complement.
CGTCTCGGACCACATTTCCGGCGGCCCCGTGCGGCAGACGGTCGTGGAGTGGAAGAACCAGTTCCTCATCGTTACCATGGCGGGCGAGCGCGCCTGCCTGGCCGTCCTGTGCGCGCAGAACGCCGACATCGGGCTGGTCGCGTACGAGATGGCGATGATGGTGGCGCGCGTCGGCCAGTACCTCACCTCGGGCGCCCGCAACGCCGAGGCCGTCGCCAGGAGCGACCGGTGAGAGGCGCGGACGAACCGACGGACGAGCACTGGGTGGATCCGGAGATCATCCGGCCCTATGTGGTCACCCGTGGCCGTACGCAGCCCGTGCACGGCCGGTTCGACCTGATCTCCATGGCCCTCGCGGTGGGCCCGCCGCCGGGCCCCGACGCCGGGCTCGACCCGGAGCACCTGCGCATCATCCAGCTCTGCCGCGAACCGAAGTCGGTCGCCGAGATCGCGGCATACCTCGACCTGCCGGCCGGCACGATCCGGGTGCTGCTCGGCGACCTGTTCGACCGCGAACTCGTCTCTGCCCAGGAACCACAATCCGAGGTGGACATGCACGACATGAAGATGTACAGGGCGGTGCTCGATGGTCTTCGCTCGCTCTGAGCGTCCGCGCCTGCCGACGGCGATCAAGATCCTGATCGCGGGCGGCTTCGGCGCGGGCAAGACGACGATGGTGGGCGCCGTCTCCGAGACCCGGCCGCTGCGCACCGAGGAGGTCCTGACCGACCGCGGGATAGGCGTGGACGACATCTCCTCGGTGGAGGCCAAGCGCACGACCACCGTGGCGATGGACTTCGGCCGGATCACGCTGGGCAACGACTACGTCCTGTACCTGTTCGGCACACCTGGCCAGGAGCGTTTCTGGTTCGTGTGGGACGAGCTGGCGGAAGGGTCGCTGGGGGCCGTCATCCTGGCGGACACCCGGCGCCTGGCCGACTGCTTCCCGTCGGTCGACTACTTCGAGCGGCGCGGGACGCCGTTCGTGGTGGCTGTCAACTGCTTCGAGGGATCGCCGTCGTTCGAGCTGGACGAGGTACGGCTCGCGCTCCAGCTCAGCCCCTCCGTCCCCATCATCATGTGCGACGCCCGCAAGAAGGACTCGAGCCGCGAGGTCCTGATCGCCCTGGTCAAACACTCGGCCCGGCTCCGCGCCGAACCGGTCGGCAGCTGACCCCTCGGGAGGCGCCCGTTCATCAGGGGCGCCTCCCGAGGGTTTTTCAGCGGAAACGGTCCGTCGCGGCGACCACCTCCGCCACCATGTCCCTCCCGCCGTGTCCCTCGCCGCAGACCACGAGCTCGCTGCCCGGCCAGCTCTTGTGGAGCTCCCAAGCGGTCTCGAGCGGCCCGCTCACGTCGAGCCTGCCGTGGACCAGCACCCCCGGGATCCCCTTCAGCAGGTGGCCCTGCTCCACCAGGTCGCCCTTCTCCGGCAGGAAGCAGTCATTGCCCCAGTAGTGGGTCACCAGCCGCGCGAACGTCATGCGGAAGACGGGATCCTGGAAGCGCGGGTTCGGCTGGTACTGCGGGTCGAGGCTCACGTGCGTGTCCTCCCAGTCGCACCAGTCGCGGGCGGCCTTCTCGCAGGTGCTCGGGTCGGCCAGGAGGCTTGCGTAGGCCGCGGCCAGGTTCCCGTCACGGTCCTGCTCCGGCACTCCGTCGCGGAAGCGCTCCCACTCCTGGGGGAAGACCCGTCCCACGTCCCGGGTGATCCACTCGATCTCCTTGCGGCGGCCCGCGGTGACCGCCAACAGGATCACCTCGCTCACCCGTTCCGGGTACCGCTGCGCGTAGGCCAGGCTCAGGGTCGAACCCCACGAGGCCCCGACCAGCTGCCACTTCTCGATGCCCAGGTGCGCCCGCAGGAGCTCCATGTCGGCGATGAGGTGCTGAGTGGTGTTGACCGACAGGTCGGTCTCCGTCAGCCCGGCGTTCGGCGTGCTGCGCCCGCACCCCCGCTGGTGGAACAGGACGATCCGGTACGCCTCGGGGTCGTGGAAGCGCCGCCAGTTGGCCGAGAACTCGGCCCCGGGACCGCCGTGCACGATCAACGCCGGCTTGCCCGCCGGGTTGCCGCTCACCTCCCAGTAGACCTGGTTGTGGTCGCCCACGTCGAGCATGCCCTGGTCGTACGCTTCGATCGGAGAATACATAGGCGCCACGGTAACGCCAGCCGGGCTTGGGGACGGCGCCGTGACCGTCCTCAAGGCGCTTCGTAGCGCAGGTTGAGCACGCCGGTCTCGAACGTCTCGGACTTGACCAGTTTCAGCGCGTGGGTCGGGCCGTCCTCGAACAGCCGCTGCCCATGGCCGACGGCGATCGGGTGGACGAGGAGGTTGAGCTCGTCGAGCAGCCCGTTGGCCAGCAGCCACCGCACGGTCGTCGCGGAGCCGGACATCTGGATGTCGCCGTCGATCCGCTCCTTGAGCTCGCGCAGCCCGGCGGCGACGTCACCGTTGACGACGGTGGTGTTCTCCCAGTCCGCCTTCTCCAGGGTGCTCGACACGACGTACTTGGGAAGGGCGTTGAAGGTCGCGGCGATCTCCTTGTCGCTCTCCGCCGACGTCCAGTACGCGGACCACTCGTCGTACAGCTTGCGGCCCATCAGCATCGCCGCCGCGCTCCGCATGCCCGCCTCGACGACGGCGCCCATCTCGTCGTTCCAGTACGGGAAGTGCCACTGGTCGGGCGACTCGACCACGCCGTCGAGGGAGATGAAGAAACTCGAAATGATCTTTGCCATGGTTCCGTTCCTTGTGTCTTGGAGGAGTTCGCCCCGTTCGGCGTGGTCAGAGCATAGGCAGCCAGGAACGCGCGCATCTTGTACAGAAGCGACAGCGCCTCCGCCGGATCCCCACTGGCACCATGGATCCCGTGACCATCGAGCTTGTGGAGCACTACACGAAGGCGACCTCCGAGGGCACACGCCTCACGAGATCGCCGCACGGCATGTTGGAGTACCGGCGCACCCAAGAGCTGCTGAGGCGCACGTTGACGCGGCCGCCGGCGCGCATCCTCGACGTCGGCGGCGGCACGGGGATACACGCGCAATGGCTGGCAATGGGCCTGCCTGGCCTGCTCTGGACGTCGCCGGGGAACGCGAATTCGATCAGCTTGTGGACGCGGCGCTCCAGTGCGCCCGCATCGCCGAGCAGGACCCTCTGATGATCAACCTCAGTGCCCACCTTCTCGCCGTGGCCGTCGTACCGCCGCGCTGATCAGCCCAAGGGTCTCTTCCGGGCCGTCAGCACTTCGAGGCGCACCGGTTCGAGAAACCGGCCGGTCGGGTCGGCGGCGAGCAGGGCGCCGGCGATCGCCCGCTCGAAGGCGGGCCGCCGATCGCCGAGCAGCCGCCGCAGCGGCAGCGACGTCGAATACAGGTAGCCGATGATCCGTTCCGCCGTCCACGACCGCTCGAATTCATGGACCACCCGGGCGACGTGGGGAAACGGCGAATCAGCCAGCACCGCCCCGTGCGGCCTGGCCGGCGTCCTGGCACCTGTCTCGGGGAGCGGGCCCAGGAACCGGTGCTGCACCTCTTCGATGGCGTGCTGGTCACCAGCCGGAACCGTCCCAGCCCGCCCGGCAGGTCCGCCGAGCCACCGCGTACCCAGGTCACGTTGCCGACCTCGCCCGCGAGTGCCTGGCGGGCGGCCTCGGCGAGCATGTCCGGCTCAGGGTCGACGCCGACCGCCTCCGCGACGTGCCCGGCGAGCGGGATGGTCAGCTGGCCGGTGCCGCAGCCGAGGTCGAGCAGACGTCCGGAGCCGTCGAGCCCGAAAGCGCGGATCAGATCGTCGAAGAACACCCTCGGATAACCCGGACGAAACCGTGCATAGAACCGACCCGTCCCGGCGAACAGCCCCTGCGGGATCATCCGAAGTTGTTGGTCTGTTCGTTGTGGTCGCCGATCTGCACACCCTTCCCCTCCTGGATGTGCACCACGGCCCCGAAGCCGGGCGACGTCCGTGGCCCGGGGTCACCGTCCCCGGGTGCCTGCCGCTGCCTGATCCAGCTGGCGACGGCGAGCGTGAGGGCGGCCAGCTCGCAGAACGCGGCGATCACCCCGGCCGGTCCCGCCGCCTTGTCCGTCCCGGCCACCGCGACGTACGCGCCCAGCCCCGCCGCGACGACCGCCCCGGCCGCCACGGCGGTCCACATCAGCACCCGCCACTTCATATCTCGCATCATTCGCCCGGACCATGATCGATGCCTATACGGGGCTGGTTGTTAAGACCTTTCCGATACGTGGCGGCCAGGGATATCGCCTTGACGGCGGGCGGCGCGCGAGAGAAATGTGGAGAAGGCCAGGGGGGCGAGTCGGCGTGGGCGCGTACAGGGGATATTTCAGGAGACCGGCGGCACGCTCGGAGGAGCGGGCCCAGCCGGCGGATCGGTCGCTGTCCGCGCAGGCCCGTCCGGACCCGACGCCGCTCGGCGTGTCGGCGCACGAGCAGGCGGCACGACGCCTCGAGGAGCGGCGCAAGCAGATCGCCGCGGAGCTCGACCGGCTCACGGCGGCCGTACGCGGGCTGGAGGAGCGCGCGCCGTCGCCGAGCCGGGCCGCTCGGGCGCGGAAGCTCCTGACCGAGATCAAGGGCCTGGAGGCGGAGCTGCGGCGGCAGCCCGCGCGGCACCCGTTGGCGGCCGTCCTCCTGCAGGAGGACACGCCTTCGGCGAAGGCGTCGCGCCTGAGAAGACGGGTGGAGACGGTCATCGCCCAGGCGCCGGGCTCGCGGCCGGAGCGTGAGGGGCAGCCTGTACGAGGCGAGGCCGAGCTACCGAAGGGCGCCGAGTCGCCGGCCGCGGTGGAGACCGAGCTACCGAGGCGCGCCAAGTCGCCGGCCGCGGCGGAGACCACGCAACCGAAAGGCCCCGAATCGCCGGCCGCGGCGGACACCGTGCTGACCGTCGGGCGGCAGTCCGCGGACGGCGTCACCGTCAAGGAGACCCTGCTGGGTGAGCGGACCCGCAGGGTGGACATCAGCGGCTCCTGCGGCGTGGTGGTCGGTTCGGGCAACCGGCAGCACAACCACTTCCACTACCAGCTCGCCGACCGCCCGGTCTCCCTGGCGGAGGTGCTCACCGCGACGCCCGCCCACGAACGCGCCCTGGCCAACCTCGTCGAGAACCCCGCCAGCGCCCGCGCCAACCGCGCCATGCGCTCCCTCCTCGGCAAGGAGGCGGCCAGGGTCATGGCGCGCGACGACGCCGTCACCGCGAGGTCGGTGCCGAAGCGCGTCCGCCTGTCGGGCGTGCTCGGTCCCGGCGGCGAGATCGTGGTACGCGGCTCCGCGGGCGTCGTGGTCGGCCGGGGCAACGTCCAGAACAACCACTTCCACTACCGCCTCGAACGCCCCGACGCGCTGCTCGCACGGGCCCTGGCCGAGAACGAGGGCGCCATGCGGGCGATCGGCCAGATGTACCGAGACCCCGCGGGCCGGATGACCGACCGGGACCTGGGCGCGATGTTGACGCGGCTCGTCACAGCGAAGAGGCCGGCGGCCGACGTCGTCCAGGGCCACGTCGTCCAGGGCCACGGCGGCCGGACCGAGCGCGTACCGGACGGCCGCGGCGTCATGATCGGCTCGGGCAACGTCCGGATCGACGAGGTCCACTCCCCCGGCCGTTCCGGATGGCGCGTGATTCTCAGGAGAGCGGCCGATCAGAACGTCCCGGCCAAGGCCGTCGCCAGGCCGTCGGTCGACAGGGAATCGGGGCAGAGGCGCCACTCGTCCTCGTCGCGCAACCTGAGCAGGGACCGGTGGTAGCCGTCGCGTAACACGCCGACCGCGAGCTGCGCCCGGCGTACGCCGAAGCTCTTGCCGCGCCGCCGTCTGCCGAGGCGGGTCACGACGGTCACCTCGGTCACCAGCACGCATCCGTGCACGTCGTCCGGCCAGGTCACCTTGGCCAGCTCCGTCCCGAGATCGCCCGGGCCGAGCGGGGTGAGGGGGATGGCCAGGAGAGCGTCCGGCGGCACCTCCGCCAGCGGGTCCAGGGGGTAGGCGACCCCGAGGTAGGTGTCGCGGTCGGTCAGGGCGTACATGCGGTGCGCCCCGTCCCATCCCTCACCGGCGGCGTCGCGCCCGGCCGCGATCACCGCGGCCGTCAACGCGTCGCGACCAGCCACGAAGGCATCATCCCCCTCGACGGGCGAGAGGGAAAGCGCGGCCCGTTTCGAGCACTACGCTCCTTCGGCCGCCGTGATCACCGTGAGGAGCCGGTGGGCAGCCCCTGACGACGTCCGATCCGCGCGACAGAGGAGCGGGCTCGGCGCGTCAGCGCAGGGTGGCGGTGAAGGTGCGGCCGTGGGTGTGGCGGGTCGTCGCCTGGACGAGGGTGCCGCCCGGCACGCGCCGTACCGTCACCCCCTCGTCGGCCGCCTCCAGCCTGAGGGGCGCGCCGGTCAGGACGACGGTGACGCGGTCGCGTTTCATCGTGGGGTCCGACAGGGCGACGACCGTGCGCTCGCCGGACTTGACGATGACCGAGGCGGGGCCGTCGACGATCAGGTGCCCGGCGTGGCGGGGGCCGTCGGAGAAGACGTTGGCGGCGACGATCCCGAGCGTCTTGTGCCGGACGGCCTGCACGTGCCGGTCGTTGGCCAGGACGGTCAGCGGGCCGTCCGCGTAGCGGCGCAGGCGGGCCTCGGTCGCGTTCGGGACCAGGGCGTAGGCGAGGGCGGGGACGTCGCCGGTGGCGGGGTGGGCGATCGAGGCGGTGAAGACGTTCTTGGTCACGCCGGTGTCGGGGTTGGACGTGCGCACGACTCTGCGGCTGCGGGTCACCGTCTCCAGCCCGGCCGCGACGGTCTGCCGGGTGAGGAAGGCGTACCCGATCGCGGTGGCGCGGGTGCCGTTGGCGTAGCGCAGCCAGCGCGGCGGCGTGGTGTCGCCCGGCTGCCAGGCCCGGCCGCCCCAGCTCTCGCCGGTGAGCGCGACCGCGTCGCCCGGGGCGGCGATGCGGCTGTCCACGGTGGTCACCGCGGCCCGGCCGCCCTCACCGGAGACGCCCGCGGCCAGCACCACGATCTCGTCGTCGAGCATGAACCAGGACTTGGTCGCGCGGGCGTTGCGGTAGGCGACGAAGTCGTCGGGCAGGATGCCCGCCTGTTTGGCGGTGTAGGCGGCGTCGTCGGACTGGACCATCCCCGCCGCGCCGTACGCGCCGAGCGTCGCGCCGCCGGAGAAGACGTTCCCGGCCTTGGGGAAGTACACGTAGGTGTTCTGGGACTCCGAGGAGGAGGTGAAGTTCAGCGGGTGGCCCGGGTTCTCGTACCAGAGCCGGCCGTACAGCTCGGGCACCGTGCGCCGCTCCTCGACCGGCGCGGTGATCCCGGCCAGCCGGTACGGCGAGACGGCCGTGTAGTAGTCGACGCCGAACACCTCGCGCTGGTCCTCCCCCGCGAGGTAGAGGTAGTACGCGCCGTCCCCCTGGAACCAGGGCATGAGGTTCTCGCCGCTCATGTACTCGTATTTGCTGATCCGCTCGGAGCTGCGCGCCAGGGCGAAGGCGTAGCCGGGCCGCCGGTGGACGGTCCTGTCCATGGAGTTGAACGCCACGCAGCGCGCGGCCGGATTGAGGTCGGCGGCCGGGATGGCGGAGTCGGCGCGGATGGCCGCGTACCGGGCGACGCTGACCGGGGAGACGAAGGCGGCCGTGTCGGCGGCCGGCAGGAACCTGACGTACTTCTTCAGCGCGAGAGCCTCGGCACCCTCGACGTGGTCGGCCAGGTCGGCGACGGCCTCCACGACCACCCCGACGTCGGCGTAGCCGGTGGTGGTGCGCGAGGCCGCCCGCCCCTTGACGATCTCCATCATCCAGCCCTCGAAGATCAGCGGGGCGAAGCCGTCGGCGACCCAGCGGTACACCACGCCGGCCAGGTCCTCGGAGGTTCCGCCGCTCGTGGCGCCCTCCAGCGTCTTGAGGGTCTGGACGACGCGGGTGAGCAGGGCCTTCCCGTAGGAGCCGGTGTAGGCGACCGAGTGGTGCTGGATGAAGGAGCCGTCGCGGTAGTAGCCGTCGGTGTTGCCGTGCTGGAGGTTGTAGGGGTCGATCGTGGCGAAGACGGTGGCCTGGTCGGAGATGGCCTTGCCGACGCGGGCGTCGTCGCCGGTGAGCGCGCCCTGCACGATCCGGTTGGCGGTGATGTCGGCCAGGTTCGCCCCGGTGTGGAAGCGCGAGTCGAGGTCGACGTCGCCGTTCTTGCCGTTGCGCAGGTAGGCGTCCATCGAGGCGATGTACGTCGCCGTCAGGTCGGGCCGGTCCTCCCGTACGCGGTCGGCCAGCAGGGCCAGGGTCCTGCTCACGTGGGTGGAGATGCCGATCTCCCAGTTGTGCCAGTTGCCGTAGTAGCCCGCCGGCTGGTCGCCGTAGTAGCGCTCGTGCAACCACTGCAGGCCGTCGAGGACCCGCCGCTGGACGGCGGTGTCACCGTCGAGCTGCCCGGCCGGCGTGCGGGTCGCGAGCGCGATCTCGAACAGGTACTGGTACGCCAGCCGCAGGTTGGCGTCGTCGGTGCCGAGCCTCAGCCCGGAGAACAGCTCCCCGGTGCCCGCCTGGTCCATGGCGGCCAGCCGCTGCCGGGCGGTCGCGGTGATCGACGCGAGCTTGCCGGCGACCTCGGGCCGGGCGTTGACCTCCGGGGTGCCCGCGAAGATCGCCACGGTGTTGGCGAGCAGCCGCGCGTGGTCGATCCCCGCGGCGGCGCGTACGGGGCCGGCCGCGGCGAGCAGACCGGCGGCGGGGAGCAGGGAGAGAACCTGGCGGCGGGACATGTGCGGCACGGCGAGCTCCAGGCCGTTGGGGGGATATGCCGGGCTCACCATACATGATCCCTTTCGCCGGACCAGGGAGGCGAAGTCCATGCTCCCAGCCCGGCGGCACGTCAGGGCTGAACGACACCGAGGTTGACCGGCAGCGACAGCGGGCCGATCGTGAAGAACGACGGGGAGTACGGGATGTCGTCGGGGTCGATCGCGAGGCTGAGCCCCGGCAGCCGCCGGTACAGCGTGGCGAGCGCCAGCCGGCTCTCCAGCCGGGCCAGCGGCGCCCCGATGCAGTAGCGCGGGCCGTGGCCGAAGCCGAGGTTCCCGGTCTGCTCGCGGGTGATGTCGAACGCGTCCGCGCTCTCCCCGTACTCCACCGGATCGACGCCGCTCGCCTGGTAGACCACGCCCACGGCCTGGCCCTTGGGGATGCGCACCCCGGCGACGGTCACGTCCTCCGCCGTGAAACGGAAGCTGGTCATCATCACCGAGTGGCGGTAGCGCACGGTCTCCTCGACCACGTCGGCCCACCGCTCCCCCGCCTTGGCCAGCGCGAGCTGATCGGGATACCGGGCCAGCGCCACGATGGCGTACCCGAGCAGGTGGACGGTGGTCTCGTGGCCCGCGACGAGCATGATCCACAGTACGCCGACCAACTCGTCGGTGGTGAGCTTGTCGCCCTCGTCGCGCGCCTGGACCAGGCCGGAGGTGAGGTCGTCGCCCGGCTCCCGCTGCTTGCGCTCCACCAGTTCGTGCAGGAAGGCCTGGAGGTCGTTCTGCGTCGCGAACGCCACCTCCGGCGGGGTGGTGTGGGCGAGCAGCGTGGAGGTCCAGTTCCGCAGGCGGAGCCGGTCCTCGGCGGGGATGCCGAACAACTCGCAGATCACCCACATCGGCAGCGCCTCGGTGAAGGCGGGCACCAGGTCGACGCCGTCGCCGGCGGCCACCACCTCGTCGAGCAGCTCATCGATGATCTGCTGGATCCGCGGCTCCAGGGCCCGCACCCGGGACGGCGTGAACGCGCTGCTGATCAGACCGCGCAGACGCCTGTGGTCGTCGCCGTCCATGGTGGACAGGTGACCGCCCTGGACGATGGCGCGCAGCGGCCAGTCCTCGGGGATCGATCCGTCGTGCAGGGCGGGCCAGTGCCGGGGGTCCCTGAGGAAGGTCCTGTTGTCGCCGGCGAGGATCTCCCGTACGGCCTTGTGGGTCAGGGCCAGGTAGGCGGGCACACCCCCTGGGAACTCCACCTCGACCACGGGAGCGATCTCCCGGAACCGGATGCAGGTGTCGAGCGGGTTCTCGTCCACGGCGGGGAACGAGGGGAGGTTCGTTGTCATTTGCCGCCCTTGAAGTCGGTAAGTGACCAGCGCCCCCATCAAATATGCGTTGTGATCAAGAGACAACAGCGGCCGGTGATCAGTGACGTGATGGTTACCTTGCGTTCACCGCGCTGGTGGGGGGGTGGCGGGTGGGGTCAGGCCGAGGGACGTGATCAAAGCGATCATCTCGTCGCGGTAGATCGCGGCCGGATCGTGCGTGAGCGTGCGCAGGTGGCCGTAGATCTCCAGCGCGACCAGGCCGTGCATGCGGCCCCACACCCGTAGCGTGAGCGCCACCGCGTCCGGCGGCAGGTCCGGGAACGTGGCCCGGATGTCCGCCGCCAGGCCGGGGTCGAAGTCGGACCAGGTGTAGGAGCCCGGGCCCGGCCCGCTCCAGGCCGCCGCGACCAGGCCCGTGAGCCCCCGGCACGCCCGGTGCTCGGCCTCGTTCGCCGGGCCGTCCTCCGGGGGCTGGTAGCCGGGGACCGGGTCGCCGTAGATGAGGCGGAAGCCCTGCGGGTTGGCCAGGGCCCACTCGCGTACGGTCTGCGCCCAGGCCAGGACGCGGCCGCCCGGGTCGGCGGCGGGAACGGCGTCGCGGGCGGACTCCGCCTCGTCCACCAGGGCCGTGTAGAGGTCGGCGATGAGCGTGGTGACCAGGTCGTCGCGGGTGGCGAAGTAGCTGTAGATCGCGCCGGCCGTCATGCCCATGTCGCGGGCGATGGCGCGCAGCGAGATGGCGTCGGGGCCGCCGGCCGCCATGAGCTTGAGCGCGATCTCCTTGATCTCCGCCGTGGTCTCCGCGCGCAGTCGCTCGCGCCTGGTCATCGTCGTCTGATCACCCACGCTTGACAGTCTACAGCGTTGGGCTACTGTTCCCCGTGTACGAATTGAACGGCGTGTAGAAAGTTCGCGCCGTGTAAAGAGAGGGGATTCCCGAGTGACGCTTGCCACCTCTCGTGCGCCGACCGACGTGGGCCGTTCCGGGCCCAGGCTGGCGCTGCTGGCGTTCACCCAGCTCATCGTGGCTCTCGACTACAACATCGTTTACGTGGCGCTGCCCGACATCGGGACGGCGCTGGGCTTCAGCGCGCGATCCGTGCAGTGGGTGGTGAGCGCGTACGCCATCGGGCTCGGCGGGCTGCTGCTGCTCGGCGGCCGGGCCGTGGACAAGCTCGGCGCCCGGCGCACGTTCATGCTCGGACTGGCGCTGTACGGCGTGGCCTCCCTGGCCGGCGGGCTGGCCCCCGGCTCCGGCGTGCTGATCGCCGCCCGCGCCGTCCAGGGCGTCGGCGGGGCGCTGCTCACCCCGGCCACGCTCGCGCTGATCTACCGGGGGTTCGCGGAGGGGCCCGCGCGCAACCGGGCGCTGGGCGCCTGGGGCATGGCCGGCAGCGCCGGACTGGCCGCCGGGTCGCTGCTGGGCGGCGTGCTCACCAGCGCCCTGGGCTGGGAGTGGGTGTTCTTCGTGAACGTCCCCCTGGCCGTCGGCGCCGTCCTCGCCGCGCCACGGCTGCTCCCCTCCGACGGCCGTCCCGCGTCCGGGCTGCGCGGGTTCGACGTGCCGGGCGCGCTGCTGGCGACGGCGGGGTCGACGCTGGTGGTGTTCGGCCTGGCGAGCGGGCCGGAGGCCGGATGGGGGTCGGTGCGCGGCGCCGGGTCACTGGTCGCGGGCCTGGCGCTGCTGGGGCTGCTGGTCCTGGTCGAGGCGCGTGGCCGGGATCCGCTGATCCCGCTGCGGCTGGTCCGGCGGCGCGGCCCGGCCACCACGATGGTGGTGATCGCGGTGTTCCAGGGCACGCTGGGCGGCGCCTACTACGTGCTCACCACGTACCTGCAGCCGGTGCTCGGCTACAGCGCCCTGGAGGCGGGGCTGACGTTCCTGCCGCTCACCCTCGTCTGCATGGCCGCCGCGCTGAAGGCCGCACCGGTGATGCTCGGCAGGTGGGGGATCCGTACGACGCTCAGCGCCGGGATGCTCGGCGCCGCAGCCGGGATCGCCCTGCTGACCGCGGGCATGCCCGCGGGCGGCGGCTTCTGGACGCTGATGCCGGGCAGCCTCGTCTGGGGATTCTCCGGCGGCGTGGCCTTCGTCGCCCTGTTCGCGGCGGCCGGCGCCGGGGTGGCACCGGAGGCGCAGGGCGTCGCGTCGGGCCTGGCCAGCACGGCCAAGGAGGTCGGCGGCGCGATGGGGCTGGCGGTCTTCGTCGCCGTCGCCACCGCCTCCTCCGACCTGCTGGGCGGGCTGCACGCGGCCGGCTGGGCCGCCGCGGCCGCCACCGCCCTGGGCGGCCTCGCCGCCCTGGCACTCGAACCGAACCGAACCACGGAAGGAATCACGACATGATCGACGACCTCATCGGCAAGTACCTGGACGTCTGGAACGAGCGCGACGCCCCCGCCCGGGACCTCCTGATCAAGACCGTGCTCACTGACGACTCCGTCTACTCCGACCCCGACTACGCCGGGCTGCGCGGGCACGCGGAGCTGTCCGAGGCGATCGGCCGGGCCCAGGAGAACTTCGGCGACCTGGTGTTCACCCTCGGCACGCTGATCGGCGCCCACCACGACACGGCGCTGTTCACCTGGCGGCTCGGCGCGCCGGGCTCGGAGACGCCGGTGGCCACCGGCTACGACGTCGTGGAGTTCGCGGGCGACCGCATCAGCCGCGTGGTCGGTTTCTTCGAATGAGCCTCCTTGTCAGGCTGGATTGACAGCGGCTCGCCTGTCAGTCTAGCTTGACAAGCATGCGAACTCTCACACCTGCGGGCCCCGCCCCCATCGCGGGGCCCGGCGACCCGACGCCCAGGCGGCTGCTGCTGTGCGGGGTGGCCGCCGGGCCGCTGTTCGTCGTCGCGTTCCTCATCGAGGGCGCCCTCCGCTCCCACTACGACCCGCTGCGTCACCCGGTCAGCTCGCTCGCGATCGGGCCGGGCGGCTGGGTGCAGGCGGTCAACTTCGTCGTGGCCGGCCTCCTGACGCTGGCCTTCGCCGCCGGGCTGCGGCGGGCGCTCCACAAGTTCTGGGGCCCGGCCCTGGTGGGGGCCTGGGGCGCCGGCCTGCTCTGCGCCGGGGTGTTCACCGCCGACCCGGTGAGCGGCTACCCGCAGGGCACTCCCGGCCTGCTGACCGAGTACGGCAGCACGCACGCGGCGCTGCACGACTACCTCTCGCTGGCGGGATTCGTGGCGCTGATCGCGGCCTGCCTGGTCTTCGCGGCCGGGTTCGCGCGGGACCGGGAGCCCGGGTGGGCGGCGTACTCGGCCGCCAGCGGGGCCGGGTTCATGGTCGCGATGGCGCTGGCCACGATCGCCTTCAGCCAGAACCCGGCGCTGGTCGCCCACGGCGGGCTCTTCCAGCGCGTCGCGGTCACCATCGGCTGGGCCTGGCTGACCCTGCTGGCGCTCCGGTTGCTCAGGCGGCGACCCGGCGGGCAGCGAACACCAGCAGGACGACCGCGGCGACCGTCATGATCGCGTTGCTGGTCAGGTCGGCCGCCGGGCTCGCGGGCACGACCACCTTCCACGGGAACGAGTGCCACGCGTACGTGAGCATGGCCCCCGCCGCGAGCGCCAGCCGGTGCGCGTCCGACCAGCCGGACCCGTGCGACCAGCGTCTCACCAGGACGCCGGCCCCGGCGAACAACGCCAGATAGAGCAGCACGCTGAGCCACGCCGGGACTGACAGCCCGGCCAGCCAGGGCGACAGGCCGGTGGGGTCGCACGCGTAGAGGAGCACGAAGAACGCGCCGGCCATCAGAGCGAACACGAACACCACCCACGGGCTCGGCGCCCGCCCCGCGACGGAGGGGACGGTGCGGGGCAGGCGCAGGCCGAGCACGATGCACGCGACGACCAGCACCCCGGCGCCGGCGTACTGGATCGGGGTGGCGAACCAGCCGCCGAGCGCGCCCGTGGCGAAGGCTCCGAGGACGAAGTAGATCGCGAAGAACACGGCCACGGCCCAGAAGCCGCGCTTCTTCAGCCACGGCTCGGTGCGGCGCGGACCGGCCAGCGTCTCCATGACCGCGATCGGGACGCTGATGCTCCAGATCGTGTGCACGCCGACCATGAACAGCAGCCAGGGGACCCCGGTCCCCAGCGCGGGAACGTAGCCGTAGTCGAGGATGCGCACGCCGTACCAGTGCTGGTTCCACAACGTCTGGGTGAAGAACCCCTCCTCGAACATCCCGTACGCCAGCCCGAACGCCAGCATGGCCGGCCAGCCGCGCCCGGTCCGCCGGACCGCCTCGCGGATGAGCAGGGCGGCGGTCCCGTAGAGAGGAACGGTGCCGACCACCACCCCGACATTGGTGATCACCATGTTCCCCATCAGGAACTCGGCGGTCAGCGGCGCCAGGAAGAACAGCCCGATCGCGGGCGCCACGCGAGCGAGTAAGGGCATCTGGTGTGTCGTTGTCACGACCTCCAGATAACACCACTTCGAGTAAAGTTACAACTGATGTAAAGATGTTCATGATGTAACCACCCATCGGACGCACGTGCTTGACGACGGCCGTGGCCCGGCGGATCTTTGCAGGTAGGAGGTCGCCCATGTCCGAGAACGAGCTGCTGTCCGAGCGGGTGGCCGGCGGGATCCTGCCGCGGGTGCTGACCACCTTCGACATGGTGGCGATCTTCGTATCGATCGTCCTGTTCATCACGAACGCCGCCGTCATCCAGTCCGCGGGCCCGTCCGCGTTCGGGTGGTGGATCATCGCGTTCGCGCTGTTCCTCGTCCCGTGCGCGATCGTCACGGGCCAGCTCGGCGCCATGTTCCCCGGCGAGGGCTCCATCTACCTCTGGACGACCAAGGCGTTCGGGCCGTTCTGGGGATTCTTCGCCGGGTTCTGCGCCTGGTGGCCGGGCGTGCTGGTGATGGTGGCGACCGGGACGCTGACGATCTCGTTCCTCGGCTACGTCTTCCCCGCGCTCGGCGAGCTGTCCGTGGCGGCCCAGGGCGGGCTGATCGTGGTGATCCTGCTGCTCGCGGCCGTGCTGGCGGTCCTGCGCTTCCGGCTGACGCAGAACGTGGTGAACGTCGTCTTCCTGGCGTACGGGCTGGCGATCCTGCTGATGTTCGCGGCCGGGATCGCGCACCTGGCCCAGGGGCACCCGGCGGCCACGAACCCGTGGGACTTCGCGGCCTGGAGCCCGTCGGCCGAGCACGGGGTCAACTTCGCGAACTGGAGCTTCTTCGGCCTGGCCGTGCTGGCGCTGCTGGGCGTCGAGGTGCCGCTGAACATGGGGGTGGAGATCAGGCAGGAGCGGGCCGTGACCCGGTACCTGCTGTGGGGGTCGCTGACCGTCATGGTCGCCTACCTGGTCGCCACCTGGGGCGTGATGGTGTCGGTGCCCGCCGGGGAGTCGGCGGACATCACCGCCGTGGCCGAGGCCGTGGGGATCGGACTGGGCGACTGGGCGGGCAAGCTGGTCGCGCTGGTGCTGGCCGCCATGTTCTTCATCATCACCGTCGTCTACAACTACTCCTTCGCCCGGCTGATCTTCGTGTCCGGGCTGGACCGGCGGCTGCCGAAGGCGGTCAGCCACGTCAACGCGCAGAAGGTGCCGGACGTGGCGGTCTGGATCCAGACCGTGCTGGCCGGGGTCTTCACGGTGGCGGCGTTCGTGGTGGTGCCCTTCGCCGCCACGAACACCGCCACGAACACCGCCACGCACACCGCCACGCACACCGCCACCGGGCCCGCCGACGCGCAGACCGAGGTCTACAACGTCCTGCAGGCCGCGGTCACCGTGATCTGGTGCCTGTCGATCGTGGTGCTGTTCGTGGACGTGCTGATCATCCTGCGGCGCTACCGCGAGCAGTTCGAGGCGCGGCGGCTGGCCTCGCCGGCGGTGTTCTGGGTGGCCTCCGTCGTGGGGGCGCTGGCCTCGCTCGTGGGCGTGGTGGCCACGCTCTCCGGGTCGTGGACGCCGCTGATCTCCAACGACGCGGGCAAGGTCACGCTGTTCGGCGCCGAGATCGCGTACGGGATGTGGTTCTGGCTGGTCGGCGGGATCGCGCTGGCGTCGCTGCTGGTGGGCGCCCTGCTGTACCTGGTCGGGCGCCGGGTGCCCGGCTGAGGCGGCACGGCGAAGGGCCCGGCCTCCTGGGAGACCGGGCCCTCGGGTGCAGGCGCCTTCGGAGGGGAGGGGTGAGGCGCCTTCGGGGGGAACGTCAGTGCTCGGTCGCCTTCTCCGCGCCGACGCCGGTGAGGGAGCGGACCTCCATCTCGGCGTACTTCGCCGCGTTGTACTCCTTGCTGAGGATCGTGCCGAGCCACCCGCACAGGAAGCCGATCGGGATCGACAGGATGCCGGGGTTGCTCAGCGGGAACCAGTGGAAGTCCACGCCGACGATCAGCGCGGTCGGCTTGACGCCGGCCGGGGGCGCCGGCGCCGAGACCACCGGCGAGAAGATGACCAGGATCAGGGCCGAGATCAGGCCGCCGTAGATGGCCGAGACCGCGCCCGTCGTGTTGAACCGCTTCCAGAACAGGCTGTAGAGGATCGCGGGGAGGTTGGCCGAGGCCGCGACGGCGAAGGCCAGGGCGACCAGGAAGGCCACGTTCTGGCCCTGGGCCAGGATGCCCAGGCCGATCGCGATGGCGCCGATGACCAGGGCGGAGATGCGCGCCACCACGACCTCCTGGCGCTCGCTGGCCTGGCCGCGCTTGAAGACGTGCGCGTACAGGTCGTGCGAGAAGCTGGAGGAGGAGGCCAGCGTGAGGCCCGCGACGACGGCGAGGATCGTGGCGAAGGCGACGGCGCCGATGAGCGCCAGCAGGATCGTGCCCCCGACCGAGCCGAAGATCTCCTGGCCGATGCGTTCGGCCAGCATCGGCGCGGCCGTGTTGCCCGCCGCGTCACCGGCGACGATCGCGGTCTTGCCGACCAGGGCCGCGGCGCCGAAGCCGAGGACGAGGGTCAGCAGGTAGAACACGCCGATGATGCCGATGCCCCACAGGACCGACTTGCGGGCGTCCTTGGCGGTGGGGACGGTGTAGAAGCGGATGAGGATGTGCGGCAGGCCCGCGGTGCCGAGCACCAGCGCCAGGCCCAGGCTGATGAGGTCGATCTTGCCGGCCAGCCCCTGGGCCTCCGTGCCGTACTTCAGCCCGGGGATCAGGAAGTTGCCCGGGTTCGCCTTGGGGCCGCTGGTGGTGGCGGCCTGGCCGAGCAGGGCCGACAGGTTGAAGCCGAACTTGCCCAGCACCAGCACCGTCACCAGCGCCGCGCCGCTCATCAGCAGCACGGCCTTGACGATCTGCACCCAGGTGGTGCCCTTCATGCCGCCGAAGACCACGTAGACGATCATCAGCGCGCCCACGCCGACGATGGTCCACGCCTTGCCCGCCGGGGAGGTGATGCCGAGCAGCAGGCCGACCAGCGCGCCCGCGCCGACCATCTGGGCCAGCAGGTAGAAGATGCTGACCACGATGGTGGACACGCCCGCCGCCGTGCGCACGGGACGCGGGCTCATCCGGAAGGCCAGCACGTCGGCCATGGTGAACTTGCCCGAGTTCCGCATCAGCTCGGCGACCAGCAGCAGCGCGACCAGCCACGCCACCAGGAACCCGATCGAGTAGAGGAACCCGTCGTAGCCCGACAGCGCGATGATGCCGGCGATGCCGAGGAAGGAGGCGGCCGACATGTAGTCGCCGCCGATGGCCAGCCCGTTCTGCACGCCGGTGAACGACCGCCCGCCGGCGTAGTAGTCGGCGGCCGTCTTGGTCTGCCGGCTCGCCCAGAAGGTGATCCCCAGCGTGGCGGCGACGAAGGTGAGGAAGAGGATCATCCCCAGGGTGTGGGAGCTCACTTGGTCTTCTCCTCAACCTCGTGGCGGAGCTTGTCGGCGATCGGGTCGAGCTTCTTCTCGGCGTGCCTGGCGTACGCCCACGCGATGAGGAACGTGGAGACGAACTGGAGCAAACCGAAGACGAGGCCGACGTTGATCTCACCGAGCAGCTTGATCCCCATGAAGCCGCGCGCCCATCCGGACAGCACCACGTAGAGCAGATACCACGCGAGGAACGCCACGGTCATCGGGAACGTCCAGGCGCGGAATCGCCGTTTCAGGTCCTGGAATTCACTGCTCTCCTGAACTTCCTCGTAGACCGATGCGTCATGTTCTTTAGTAGTCACGAGACCTCCACTGTGATGCGGATCACGCCCAACGTAAGAGCGCAACCTACCCGTCGTGGAGGCCCCTGGTGACGTTGTTCGACGAGTCGCTGGGGTCGGGCGATTAGTTGGGGATGGCTTGCGGTAAAAGGTCTGTTACGTGCGACGAGCGGTTGATCGCTCGTTTCATCGGGGCGCTTCCACGGAGAGCGCGAACAGGTGGAGCTGGGGCCGGGTGAGCGCGGGCAGGGTGAGCGAGCGCAGCTCCCTGGCCGGGTCGAGCGCCGCCTGCACCTCGAACAGCCCGACCCGCAGCGAGTTGGCGCCCGTGCGGCCGTGGCGGTGGGTGCAGCGAAGCACCTCGGAGGCCCCCGCGCCGGGCTGGCCGCCCCAGTCGGGCAGGACGAACGGCACCTGGGCGGTGGTCCCGTCGGCGTACGTGGCGATCAGCGTGGAGGTGACGGCCCCGGAACTGGCCGCGCCCAGCAGCCGGACCTTGGCGTACCTCCCGGACGGCACGGTGATCGTCTGTCCCTGGCCGGCGACGTTGTTCCCGGCCCCGTCCCCGTACGCGGGGAAGACGAAGCTCAGGCCCTCGTGGACGAGCGGCCCGGCGGGCGGCAGCTCCTCGGCCGGATAGGTGTAGCCGGACCCGTCGAAGTCGCCGTCCGTCATCGCCTCGTGCGTGGAGACGCCGTCGTTGCCGAAGTACGCCGACAGGTCCACCGGCGTGGTGGGCCCGGGAGGCGGGATCGGCGGCAGTCCCCAGGCGGCCCCCGGCTTGCTCACCGGCACAGGTCCGATGACCGGGTCGGGCCGCGCGCCCGTGTGGACGAGCACCTCGCTCCCCTTGCCCAGGGCGATCTCCACGACGCCCTCCCCCAGGTCCTTCACCCGAGCGGGACGGCCGTCGGACAGCACGGCGGTGACCGGCCCGTCGAGCCCGTGCTTGAGCCTGAGCGGCGCCCCCGCCACGCTCCTGACGCGGATGAACGAGGTGCGGCCGCCCTTGCGCACGGCCGAGACCAGGAACGCGCCCTGCGTCCGGAAGTCGTGGATCGCGACGTCCGCCCACGAGGCGGGCACGGCCGGGAAGACGCGGACGATCCCGCCCCAGCTCTGGCAGAGCATGTCGTGGAGGGACTGGGCGGCCGACAGCGGCGTCTCGATGACCGGCCCGGCCTCGGCGTAGTGGGTGTTGGCCGTGCACGGGTAGCGGGCGGCCGGGTCGAAGAACCGGTCCAGATAGGACAGCGCGGTGTCGCCCCGGCCCATCATGGCGTAGAGCGAGGCCGCGCCGGTGTAGCTGTAGCCGCGGTGCGCGCCCGTCAGCGACTGCCAGTGGGCGACCGACTTCTCGATCAGCTCGCGCTGCTCCGGCTGGTCCCAGTTGACCAGGTAGAGGGGGTAGATCATGAGGAGGTGGGAGTAGTGGCGGTGCGACTGCGCGTACGGCGTGCTCGCGCCGATCATGAAGCCGTCGGCGTCGGCCGGGTAGTCCACGAGCGTGTCCAGCACCTCCCGCCACTTCGCCGCGAGCGGGTCGTCGATCCCGAGCCGCTCGGCCGACTCGATCAGCGTCCGGCAGCCCCACCGGATCAGCGCCAGGTCGTAGTTGGTGTCCTGGGGCGGCGTGACCGGGTATTCCGGTGAGAGCGTGCTGGGCAGGTGCAGCTTGCCGTCCGTGCCCGCGGCGAGGAAGTGCAGGTAGTAGTTGATCGCCCGCCGCAGCAGCGGGAAGACCGTGTCGCGCAGCAGCCTGTCGTCCATGGTGTGCCGGTAGGTCAGCCACACGTTGTGCAGCGCCCACGTGAGGTCGCCCACCTCGGCGCCCGTGCCGGGCGTGCCGACGCTCCGGTTGCAGAACATGTCGGAGCTGCGTCCCAGCCCGGCCGAGTCGGCGCGGTAGGCGGCCGGCACGTTGGCGACGAGCTGGTCGCGGTTGCGGTCGAGCGTGCTGGTGAGCGAGTCGAGCTCCAGGTGGTTGGAGCCGTGGATGAGCCAGTACTCGAGCTGCACGTTGAGGTTCCACCACACCGCCGGCCACGGGGTGGACTCCAGCCAGGGGCCGGTGGTGGCCATGACCGGGCCGCCCGTCCGGCCGGCGGAGGCGACCTTGTAGAGCTGGATCCAGTAGAAGCTCTGCAGCCGCTGGTCGGGCAGGGAGACGAAGCTCTTGCCGTAGAAGTCGTGCCACCAGTCACGGTGCCGCTTCCGCGTGATCCCGTACGGCGGCGCGTTCCGGATCCTGGCGAGCGCGCTCTCCTGGGCCTCGGTCGCGGACGGGAAGCTGTGGCCCACGGCGACCAGGAGCGTCCCGTCCTTGACGCGGTAGGCGGTGGCGGTCTGGCCGCCCCCGGTGAGCGGCTGGAGCACCTGCTCGACGTCGCCGGCGGTCGCGGTGGTCCAGGGCGGGTGGGGTGTGTAGCCGCTGGGCGGGGCCTCGGAGGCGGATCGGGGGCTGACGGCCTCCTCGGGGTGGAAGGTCCAGCGCACCTGCTCCTCGCCGCCGGCCTCCGCCTTGGCGACGAGGACTTCGTCGTGGATGAACGCGGAGAAGGACAGCTTGCCCTTGTCCGTGGTGACGGTGCCGGTGACCTCGGCGTCCCACAGGCTGAGCCGCAGGTCGACGGCCGTGATCGTGCCGACCGGGTCGAGGGTGACGTGGCCGACGGGCAGGCGGCAGGTGCCCCAGCCGCTGCCGAACTGGGGCCGGTGGTCCTGGACGCGGCCGTGCTGGACGGTGAAGCGGATCTTGTTCTGGCCGGGCTCCTGGTAGACCATGCTGCCCAGCAGGCCGTCGCCGAGGAACGGGCCCTCGGACCAGGTCCTGGGCATCCTGCCCCAGAGCAGGTCCTGGCCCTTCATGAACTCGGCCCAGGGCACGCGCTGCCGGAGCTGCCAGCCCCGGGCCGCCCCGGCGGTCTCGGTGGGCACGGCGGGCTCGGCTGGCTCGGTTTCCGCGAGCGCCGGGGCGGCGGGGACGAGGGCGAGCCCCAAGCCGCCGAGCACGGCACGGCGGGTCGGGTCGTGAGAGGGGGGTGTCATGCGGGACCTCACAGACGAGACATCGGGTCTTTCGCCTGTATGACACGCAAGATGACCTTAGTCAAGGGTAGTCAACCGAAATTCATCGGATGCATCACCCCTTAACGGCGCCTGCAGTGAGCCCTTCGACGATGTAGCGGCGGATAGCGGCGAACAGGACGAGGGTCGGCAGCACCGAGATCACGGTGGCCGCGGCCATGGAACCCCAGTCGATGTCGTACTGGGTGATGAAGGAGTTCATGGCGACCGGGATGGTCTTGGCGTCCTCGCTGTCGATGAACGTGATCGCCAGGAACAGCTCGTTCCAGCACTGCACGAACGCGAAGATGAACGTGGCCGCGATGCCCGGCAGCATGACCGGGATGACCACCCGCACCATGGCCACCAGCCGCGAGGCGCCGTCCACCTGCGCGGCCTCCTCCAGCGCGACCGGCACCCGCTCGTAGAAGCCGCGCATGATGATCGTGGCGAACGGCACCAGCATGGCCACGTACACCAGCATCAGCCCGGCCAGCCGGTTGAGCAGGTCGAGGTCGGACATCAGGAGGTAGAGCGGGCCGAGCGCGATGAACAGCGGGATCATCTGCGTGACCAGGAACGCCAGCATCAGCGCGCCCCGGCCGGGGAAGGCGAAGCGGGCGAGGGTGTAGCCGCCCAGCACGCCGATCGCGGTCACCACGCCGGCCGCGACGAGCGAGACGAGCAGGCTGTTCAGCAGGTACGCGCCGAAGTCCGCGAACGAGAACAGCTCCTCGTAGTGCTCGAACGTCAGGTTGCCCGGCCAGTACCTGAGCGGCATCGAGAAGATCTCGGGCTTGGGCTTGAGCGAGGTGACGACGATCCAGTAGAGGGGGAAGAGGGTGATCAGCAGCCAGGCGCCCAGCACGACGACCTTCGCCCCAGTCTTCAACACGGTCGCGACACGTCTCATCTGGATTTCTCGAATCTCGTCGCGTTCAGGTAGAAGACGCTGAAGGACAGCAGCAGGCCCAGGATGAGCAGGCCCACCGCGCCCGCCCGGCCGTAGTCGCCGCCGATGACCTGCTGGATGAGGAAGGTCGTGATGATGTCGGTGCCGCCGGCCGGGCCGCCGCCGGTCATCGAGTAGATGAGGTCGGGGAAGTTGAGGATCCAGATGATCCGCAGCAGCACGATGAGGGCGAGCGTGGGCCGGATGTGCGGCAGCGTCACGTGCCAGAACTGCCGCAGCCTCGACGCGCCGTCCACGGCCGCCGCCTCGTACAGCTCTTTCGGCACCGACTGCAGGGCGGCCATGATCATGATGGCGAAGAACGTGACGCCGTACCAGATGTTCGCCACGATCACCGACGTCATCGCCCACCCGGGGGTGGCCAGGAAGCCGATGCGCTGGTCGATGAGGCCGGTCCTGAGCAGCAGGTCGTTGATCACGCCGAACTGCCCGTTGAACATCCACCGCCACAGCAGCCCGATCAGGAACCCCGACATGGCCCAGGGGAAGAACACCCACGCCTGGTAGAGGCCCCGGCCGCGGAAGTGCCGGCGCAGCAGCAGCGCCAGCCCGAAGCCGAGGAAGAACTGGAAGAACAGCGAGACGACCACCCACGTGCCGGTGTTCCGCAGTGCCGTCCAGAACCGGTCCTCGGCCAGGACGGCCCGGAAGTTCTCCAGGCCGACGAAGGGCGTCGAGGTGATGTCGAACAGGTTGTAGCGCTGGAAGGCGATGACCGTGCCGCGGATCATCGGGTAGTACGTGAACACGGCCACGAAGACCACGCCGGGCAGCAGGCACAGAGCGATGAACCTGGCCCGGCGGGCGGTGAAGAGCCTCATGAGACCTTCTTGGCCTGGTCCGTCCAGAAGGCGTCCCACGACTTGAGCACCTCGGCCGTGGTCTTCTTGCCGGTGATCAGGGCCTGGACGTCACGGTCGGAGTCGACGAGGAACTGGCTCCAGCCCGGGTAGTCGACGGGCCTGATCGTGATCACCTGCTTGGGGTCCTGCTGGGCCTGCAGGTACGCCTTCCACGCGCCCTGCGAGAACTGCGGGTCGCTCTGGGCCTGCTTGGAGATCGGGATGAGCGAGTTGCCCTTGGCGAAGGCGATGCTCTGCTTGGCCTCCGACAGGAACTGGACCAGCTTGACCGCCTCCTTCGGGTGCGTGGTGAAGGAGGTGGCGCCCCATCCGGCGTAGCCGACGGGCTGGAAGGCGTATCCGGACGGGCCCTTGGGGATGGGGGCCGTCGACCAGGCCGTCATGCCGCTCTCCTGGACCGTCTTGATCACTTCGGGGTCCTGGATGAGCATGCCGGTGACGCCCGAGGTGAACCCCTGGACCATCTCGGGGTAGCCCCAGGAGACGGAGTCGGGCGGCGACGCCTCCTTGAAGATCTTCACGTAGAGGTCCATGGCCTGGGCGGCCTCGGGGGTGGAGAAGATCGTCCGCTTGTCCTTGAGATAGAACGATTTTTCGGGATTAAGGGCTTCGCCGTTGTACGCGCTGACCATCATGACCGCGTAGTCGGCCCCGCCCTTGCCGCCCCGGAACGAGTAGCCGAACCGGTCGCCCGAGGTCATCTTCTTGCCGGCCTCGTAGAGCTCCTGCCAGGTGGCCGGCGGCTGCGTCATGCCCCGGTCCGTACGGTAGAAGATCGTGCGCTCGTAGAAGCCGTACGGGATCAGGTACGCCTTGCCGCCGACCTCGACGGCCTTCTTCTGGGCCAGCTCGGTCAGGTCCGACCAGCCGGGCCACTCCGTGGTGGGCAGCTCGGCCAGCCAGCCGTTGTTGGAGAAGGACTTGGCCGTGTGGTCGCGTACTTCCAGCACGTCCAGGTCCTTCTTCGTCTGCAGGATCTGGGTGATCTTCTGGTCGGCGCTGTCGAGCGGCGGCGAGATCAGCTCCACCTTGATGCCCGGGTTGGCCTTCTCGAAGTCCTTCAGCAGCGTTTTGATGAGCTTCGTGCGTTCGGGACTGGTCAGGCTCTCGATCATGCGGAGCCGTACCTCGCCGGGGGACGACGAGCCGGAGCCGCAGCCCGCGAGCAAGAGCGTGGCGGCGACCGCGGCCGCCAGGAGGGGGGTTCTCATGCTGAGCCTCCAGCTTCAGACAGCGCTGTCAGTCACGCGCTGTCAGTCACGCTAGGCGACCGACCCCCTCCAGCGCTAGACCGAGATCCTTGATCAACGTGTCCGCGGGCTCCAGGCCGACCGAGAGCCGCACGAGGCCGACGGGGATGCCCATCGTGACCCGCACGCTCTCCTCGGTGGACAGGGCGGGCGCGTTCACCAAGCTCTCAAAACCACCCCAAGACACCCCAATCCTGAAATGTCGCAACTTGTCGAGGAAAAGTCCGACCTCCTGGCGCGATTCCGTGTCCAGCACCAGGCTGAACAGGCTGGAGAACCCCGACATCTGCCGCTTCGCGAGGTCATGCCCCGGATGGGACGGCAGCCCGGGGTGGTTCACCGCCCGCACGGCCGGATGCCCCGTCAGGAACTCGGCCACGGCCAGCCCCCGCTCCTGGTGCGCGGCCATCCGCACGGGCAGCGTGCGCAGCCCCTTGATCACCTTGGCCGCGTCGTGCGGCGACATGGCGGCCCCGTACAACTGGTACTCGGTCAGCGCCAGCGGCCTGATCAGCCGGGACGGGCCCACCACGACGCCGCCCACGAGGTCGCTGTGCCCGCCGATGTACTTCGACAGCGAGTGCACGACGAGATCGACGCCCATGGTCAGCGGCTTCTGGAAGATCGGCGTGGACCAGGTGTTGTCCATCACGCTCACCAGCCCGCGCTCCCGCGCCCACGCGGTGACTTCGGCGATGTCGACCACGGCGTAGGCCATGTAGGAGGGGGACTCGAAGTAGAGTAGACGGGTGCTCGCCCTGATAGCGCTGTCACACTCCGCGAGGTCGTTCACGTGTGTATGCGTGACCCCGAACTTCTCCAGGTAGCGCAGGAACTGGGTGGTCGGCCCGTACACTGCGCCCAGCACCAGCACGTGGTCCCCGGCCTTGACGAGCGAGGAGATGGTCGCCGAGATGGCCCCCATTCCCGACCCGAAACACTTGGCACGCTCTCCCCGCTCGAGCGCGGCGAGCTTACGCTGAGCGAGATCGACCGTCGGGTTGGTCCCCCGCCAGTAGACGTACCTCTCGTCCTCGTTCCTGATCGCCTCGCCGAGCTCCTGCGCGGTCCTGAACGTGAACAGCGAGTTCTCGAACACCGGCGGGTTGACCGCGCCCAACGCCCAGGGCTCGTCCTCGCCCAACCGGCCACAGATCCATTCGTCATCCATGGGGGCAGACTATGACAGCCAGGGATCTGGGTGACCGGGCGCCCTCCCGGGGTGAAACCACTCGCAAGCCGACCATGGCCGACGTGGCCAGGCATGCGGGCGTGAGCCTCAAGACCGTCTCCCGCGTGGTCAACCAGGAGCCGCACGTCCGGGCCTCGCTGCAGGAGCGCGTGCAGGCGGCCATCAGCGCGCTCGGCTACCGCCGCAACGAGGCCGCCGCCCGCCTGGCCAGGGGCGCGACCATGCTGACGCTCGGGCTGGTGATGGAGAACATCTCCAACGAGTTCTACTCCCGCCTGGCCGCCGCCGTGGAGTCCGCCGCGGCCCGGTACGAGGCGCTGGTGGTGTTCGGCTCGTACGAGGAGAGCGCCGACAAGGAGCGCATGCTCATCGAGTCCATGTACGCCCGGGGCGTGGACGCCCTCATCGTCGTCCCCTCTGCGGCCGATCACTCGTGGCTGGCCGAGCACGCCTCGCTCACCACGGTGTTCGTGGACCGCGTGCCCCCGGGCCTGGAGTCGGCGGACGTGGTGCTGCTGGACGACGTGCGGGGCGGCCGGGCCGCGACCGAGCACCTGCTGGCCCGCGGCCACCGCCGGATCGCGCTGGTCTCGGACGACGAGGGCATCAGCTCGGTGCACGACCGCGCGACCGGCTACCGCGCGGCCCTGCGCGCGGCCGGGCTGGCGGCCGACGACGCGCTGGCGGTCCGCGGGCTCTTCGACCCGTGGCGGGTCTCCCACGAGGTGAGCCGCCTCCTGGACCTGCCCGACCCGCCGACGGCCTTCTTCGCCACCAACAACCGCGCCGCGATCGGCATCCTGCAGGCGCTGCGGGAACGTCCTGAGCGGCCCGCGTACGTGAGCTTCGACGACTTCGCCCTGGCCGACGTGTTCAACCCCGGGGTGACGGTGGTCCGCTACGACACGGCCCGACTGGCCCGCAGCGCGGTGGACCTCCTGCTGAACCCGTCGCCGTCGCCCCGCCGCGTCAAGGTCCCGGTCGAGCTGGTGGCCAGAGGCTCGGGCGAGCTGCGCCCTCCTGAACACCATGCGTGAGCGGCGTTCGTCTCGCTAGGGTCGAGTTGTGCCTCTTCCCGCCGCCGACCTCGCCCGGCTTCTTCGCAACCGGCCGGAGCTGGCCGCCGTCCCCTCCGCCGAGGCGCTCGAACGCCTGCTCGCGGCGCCGGAGCTGGCCGTGCCCGCCCTGCTCGCGCTCGACGCCGACTGCCACCTCGTCAGCCAGGCGCTGCAGATCCTGGGCGGCGAGGCCGGCCGCGCGGCGCTGGCCGAGCTGCTCCACGACCCCGGCGACCGGCTCGGCGAGACGATCGAGACCCTGGCCGCGTGGGGTCTCGTGACCCTCGACGGGCGCGGCGACGGGGGCGGCGACGGGGGCACGGTGAAATCCCCGCACCCGCAGGGGCTGTGGGCGAACCCGTTCGGGCTGGGCCGGCCGCTGCGCGAGCTGACCGCCGAGGAGCTGAAGTCCCTGGTCAAGGGGCTGGGCGGCAGGCCCAAGGGCCGCAAGTCGGAGGTGCTCGCCCAGGCGGCGGAGATCGTGCGCGACGGCCGGGCCGTCCGCGCCCGCGCCGCCGCGCTGCCGCGCGAGGCGGTGGCGCTGCTGGAGTCGATGGCGGACGGGCAGCCGGTCTTCCAGCACGCCGTCTGGTACGGCACCGGCGATGCGGACCATCCGGTCACGCGCCTGGCCGAGGCCGGGTTCGTGGTGCGGGACGGCTGGGAGTACGAGATGCCCATGGAGGTCGCGCTCGCGCTGCGCGGCGACGGCTGGAAGCCGGAGCTCACGGGCCAGCCGGACGTGCCGTCCGTGGAGCTCGCCGGGCACGCGGACGGGCTCGCCGCCGCGCTGGCCGCCGTGGACCAGGTGGAGGCGCTGATCGAGCTGACGGGAACGCAGCCCATCGCCGAGCTGAAGGCGGGCGGGGTGGGCGCGCGGGAGCTGAAGCGGGTGGCCAAGGCGCTCGACGTTCCCGAGCAGGCGGTCGTGCTCTGGCTCGACCTCGCCTTCGGCACCGACCTGATCGCCTCCGAGGCCGGCGAGAGGCTGGCCGGCACCACGCTGGCCGACGAGTGGCTGGGCCTGGATCCGGCCTCGCGCTGGCAGGCCCTGGTGGAGTCCTGGCTGGCGATGCCGCAGGCGGCCACGTTCAGGGTGACGGGCTGCTGCGAGGAGCACATGACGCCGCAGGCTCCGCCGTACCAGTTCGAGAGCGGGGCCGGCGAGATCCGGCGGGCCGCGCTGCGCGTGCTCCAGACGCTGCCTCCCGGGCGGGGGTCGAGCCCCGAGGGGATGCTCCCGGCCGTGGGCTGGCGGACGCGGGCGATCAAGGAGTTCGCGCCGGCCGCCGCCGAGTTCGTGGCCGCCGCCCTGCGCGAGGGCGAGCTGCTCGGGATGGTCCAGGAGGGCGCGCTGACCGAGCTCGGCCGCGCCCACCTCGACGGCGCCGGCGTGGCCGGCCGCTTCCCCACGCCGACCCACACCGTGACCCTGCAGAACGACCTGACCGCGATCGTGTCGGGGGTGCCCGCGCCGCAGCTGACCGCGTTCCTGAACGGCTGCGCCGACCTTGAGTCACGCGACCGGGCCAGCGTGTGGCGCTTCTCGCACAAGAGCGTGCGCCGGGCGCTGGACGCGGGGACGACGGCCGATGGCCTGCTCGAGGAGCTGGCCCGCGTCGCCGCCAAGGCCGTCCCCCAGCCGCTGCGTTACCTCGTCACCGACGTCGCCCGCCGGCACGGCGCCGTCCGCGTCACCTCCGCCGCCTCCGTGGTGACCGCGGAGGACCCGGCGCTCATCACCGAGCTGTGCGGGACCAGGGCCCTGCGCAAGCTGGCGCTGCGCGCCATCGCCCCCACGGTCGCCCTCAGCGCCCTGCCTCCCGACGAGACCCTCCAGCTGCTGCGGCAGGGCGGCCACGCCCCGGTCGCCGTGGCCCCCGACGGCACCATCAAGGCGGAGCCGCCCCAGCGCCGCCGCCTGCCCGTCGAGCCCGACCCGGCCTGGGACGCCACCGCGATCCTCCAGGGCGGCGAGCCCGGCACGCCCGCCGAGGCCCTGTCCGTGGCCTCCGTCACCGGCGAGCCGATCGTCATCGTCTGGCAGCGGCGTGAGCACTACATGGAGGACATCGAGCTCACCCGCGGCACGGTGTCCGGCTACTGCCACGACTGCGGCACCGAACACACCTTCCAGCGGGCCCGGATCAAGGAGGCGCACCTGCCCTGATCACGGTCGGGATCACTGGTGGGGTCACGACGAGCGGGGGCGCCAGTCGCCGCGGTCGAGGTCGAGGTCCTCCGGGGTGTGCAGCCTGACCATGGTCCTGGCGACCCCGGGCGGCACGCGGTGCGGGGTCAGGAAGGACACCGACACCATCACCGCGAACGCGATCGGCACCGTCCAGGCCGCCGGCTGGCCCAGCAAGGCGCCGGCGGGCCCGTCGTACGGACCGGCGACGATCGTGACGAGCACGGCCGCGCACGCCAGCCCGCCGCCCACGAACAGCCCGGCCAGCGCCCCCGTGGTCGACAGGCGGCGCCACCAGATGCCCAGCACGAGCAGCGGGCAGAACGACGAGGCCGCCACCGCGAACGCCAGCCCCACCACGTCCGCCACCGGCAGCGCCCGCGCCCACAGCGCCAGGGCCAGCGGCACCGCGACCGCCATCAGCGTGGCGATCCTGAACGAGCGCACGCCGCCCTTGAGCAGGTCCTGCGCGATCACCCCCGCCACGGACACGGTCAGCCCCGACGACGTGGACAGGAACGCGGCGAACGCCCCCGCCGTCACCAGCGCCGTCAGCAGCTCGCCCAGCGTGCCGCCGACCATCCGCGCGGGCAGCGTCAGCACGACCGTGTCCGTGCGGACCAGGTCGGGCGCGTAGAGGCGGCCGAGCCAGCCGTACACGGCGGGCATCAGGTAGAAGGCCCCGAGCAGCGACAGCACCACCAGCGTCGTGCGGCGGGCGGCCCGGCCGTCCGGGTTGGTGTAGAAGCGCACCAGCACGTGCGGCAGCCCCATGGTGCCGAGGAACGTGGCCAGGATCAGCGAGTACGTCGAGTACAGCCCGTACTCCTTGCCCCCGGCCAGCGGCACCTGCCAGGTGGCCGCGTCCTGCGGGCCGACCGCGGGCGCGCCGTCGGCCTTCCACGCCATCAGCAGGAACACCAGCGGCAGGGCCAGCGCCGTCAGCTTGAGCCAGTACTGGAACGCCTGCACGAACGTGATCGACCGCATGCCGCCCGACAGCACGTTCACCGCCACGACGACCGCGACCAGCAGGCCGCCCACCCACACGGGCGCGCCGGTGATCTCCCGCAGCACCAGGCCCGCGCTCTGGAACTGCGGCATCAGGTAGAACCAGCCGATCAGCACGACGAGCACGCTCGCGGTGCGGCGCACGGCCATCGACTCCAGCCTGGCCTCGGCGAAGTCCGGCAGCGTGTACGCCCCCGAGCGCCGCAGCGGCGCCGACACCAGCACGAGCAGCACCAGGTAGCCGCCGGTCCAGCCGACGGGCAGCCAGAGCATGTCCACGCCGAACGACAGGATGAGCCCGGCGATGCCCAGGAACGAGGCCGCCGACAGGTACTCGCCGCCGATGGCCGAGGCGTT
Organism: Nonomuraea sp. NPDC003201; assembly: GCF_053590415.1. Taxonomy (NCBI): domain Bacteria; kingdom Bacillati; phylum Actinomycetota; class Actinomycetes; order Streptosporangiales; family Streptosporangiaceae; genus Nonomuraea; species Nonomuraea sp. NPDC003201. The sequence goes on along the minus strand of NZ_JBSFTC010000089.1, from coordinate 6,401 downwards.
CCAGAGCGGGCTGACGGTGCGGGAGGCGACGTAGAAGTCGGAGGTGGTGCGGGAGACCCTGATCCCGAACGCCCCGATCAGCACGGCCGCCACCATCACGATCAGGACCGCCGTCAGGCTCATCGGCGCTTGACCAGTTCGGCGAAGTGGCGCTCGTTGCGCTCGGCCTGGCGCACGTACAGCCAGGCGCCGATGACGAAGGCGGGGTAGATGAGCCCGGCGAGCACCGCCCACGGGAGCGGGACGCCGAGCAGGTGGACCGAGCGCAGCTCGGGGATGAGCAGGAACAGCAGCGGCAGCCCGCCGACCACGCACGCCAGCACCGTGCAGACGAACAGCGCCAGCCGGACCTGGGTGCGCAGGAACGAGCGCATGTAGACCTCGCCGAGCCGGGTCTGCTCGTCGATCTCCCGGGTGGCCGGGTAGCGGGGCCGGCGGGCGGCGGCCGTACGCGGGCTCATCACGGCCACCCGGCGCCCGGGACGCGGTTCGGGGCTCATCTCGGCGCTCCCTTCCCGGCCGGGCCTCCCAGGATCGCGCTCATCACGACCTCGCCTTTCTGGCTCTGCGCACCAGCAGGTCGCGCAGCTCGCGCGTGTGGCGGCGGCTGACCGGCAGTTCGGTGTCCCCCACCCGCACCGTGCACTTGCCCGAGTCGATGTGCAACTCCTCGATGTGCTTGACCGCCACCAGATGGCTCCGGTGCACGCGGACGAACCCGGCCGAGGCCCACCGCTCCTCCAGGGTGGCCAGCGGGATGCGCACCAGATGGCTGCCCGTCGCCGTGTGCAGCCGCGCGTAGTCCCCGTGCGCCTCGACGTAGATCACGTCGGCGCTGGACACGAACCGCGTCACCCCGCCCAGTTCGACCGGGATGGTGTCGGTCTCCCCCGCTTCCGCGGGCACGTCGGCCGAGACCGCCACCCGCCGGATCGCCTCCGCCAGCCGCTCCGGGCGTACCGGTTTGAGCAGGTAGTCCTCGGCCTTGATCTCGAACGCGTCCACGGCGTGCTCCTCGTACGCCGTCACGAACACCACCCGGGGCGGGTTCGCGAACTGCGACAGCAGCCGCCCGAGCACCACGCCGTCGAGCCCGCGCATCCGGATGTCGAGGAACACCGCGTCGATCGGCCGGCCGTCGGCGATGGCGCGGTCGAGCAGCCGCAGCGCCGCCGCGCCGTCCCTGGCGGTGGCCACCTCGCCGATGCGGGGATCGGCACGCAGCAGGTACGACAGGTCTTCGAGGGCAGGCAGTTCGTCATCGACCGCGAGGACCCGTAGTTGCGCCATAGACAGTGATAAAACCGACAAGAAAGATCGAGGTCAACGGGCAGAGACGCCTGGGTGATATTTCGGCAACCTGATGTTGACCTTGGTGCCCGCTCCCTGGGCGGTCTCGACCACGAGGCCGTACTCGTCGCCGTAGACCTGGCGCAGCCGTTCGTCCACGTTCGCCAGCCCGACGCCGCCCGTGGGGGCGATGTCACCTGCGAGGATGCGGCGCAGCCGGTCGGGGTCCATGCCGAGCCCGTCGTCCTCGACGCTGATGCGGCACTCCGCCCCGGCGTCCTCGGCGATGATCGTGATGCGGCCGACGCCGTTGCGGCTCTCCAGGCCGTGCCTGACGGCGTTCTCGACGAGCGGCTGCAGGCACAGGAACGGCACCGCGACCGGCAGCACCTCGGGCGCGATCCGGAGCGTCACCTGGAGCTGGTCGCCGAACCTGGCCCGCTCCAGGATCAGGTAGCGGTCGATCGAGCGCAACTCCTCGGCGAGCGTGGTGAACTCGCCGTGCCGGCGGAAGGAGTAGCGGGTGAAGTCGGCGAACTCCAGCAGCAGCTCCCTGGCCCGCTCCGGGTCGGTGCGGACGAAGGAGGCGATCGTGGTGAGCGAGTTGTAGATGAAGTGCGGGGAGATCTGCGCCCGCAGCGCGCGTACCTCGGCCTCCATGAGCAGCGTGCGCGAGCGGTCCAGCTCGGCCAGCTCGAGCTGCGAGTCCACCCACCCGGCCACCTCCTGCGCGGCCCTGACCAGGCCGGCGGAGGCGTCCTGCCCGTAGGCGGCCAGGGCCCCCACGACGCGGTCGTCGGTGGTGAGCGGCACCACCACGGCCTGGCGGATCGGGCATTCGAGCAGCTCGCAGTCGATGGTCAGCACCTGGGTGCGGCCGTCCTTCAAGGTGGCCGCCGCGTGCTCGAACGCCTGGTCGGCGTGGTGCTCGCCGGCGCCGTCGTACACGAGCAGCCGCTCGCCGTCGGTGATGGCCAGCGCGGCCGAGCCGAGCAGCGCGCGCAGGTGCCGCGAGGCCCGCTCGGCGCCGTCGGCGGTCAGCCCGGCCCGCAGCGGCGGCCCGGCCAGCGAGGCGGTGTGCAGGGTCTCGAACGTGGCCCGCTCCGCCGGGCTGGTGCCCAGCTCGCGACGGCCCCGCATGACCCGCCAGAGCACGATCGCGGGCACGCTCACGAGCACCGCGACCACGGCGACGCCCACCACGTACTCCACGCCGCCACAGCTTAACTCAGAGGGCCTTGGCTATCAGGTCCGCGTACGACTCCGCCTCCTCGGTGGAGTCGTACTTGGTGCGCGGCCAGAAGAAGCCGCGCAGCCCGTCCTTCCTGTTGCGCGGAACGATGTGCACGTGCAGGTGGGGCACGCTCTGGCTGACGCGGTTGTTCATGGCCACGAACGTGCCGGCGACCTGCAGCCCCTCCTCCACCGCCCGGGCCACGGCCTGCACCCGCTCGAAGAACGGCCCCACGTCGGTCAGGTCGGCGAGCGTCTCCACGTGGATCCTCGGCACCACCAGCACGTGCCCCTTGAAGACCGGCCGGACGTCCAGGAACGCGACCGCGACCTCGTCGGAGTGGACCATGGTCGCCGGTCGCTCACCCGCGATGATCTCGCAGAACAGGTCAGTGCTCACCGCCCGACCCTATCCGCCTCACCCGCGGGGCCGCCCCGCCCGCTCGGCGAAGGCCGTCCAGCTCGTCACGTTGGGCGCCGACCACTCGGCGGGGGCGTGCAGGAAGTGCTCGCCCACCCGCTCGCGCAGCCGCTGCGGCACCTCGGCCACCTTGGCGCCCCGGCAGTGGTAGACCAGCCCGCCCGCGCGCTGCCCCATCGCCATCCACGGCAGCCACGGCGAGACCCGGCACCACGAGAACACGCACGGCACGTCCGGCACGCCCGAGTCCAGGTCCTTGGCCGAGGCGAAGAACTGGAACAGCTCCATCGCCCGGTAGGTGTCGTTAGCCGAGTTGTCGGGGTAGTCGGCGACCTTCAGGGGCGAGGGGTAGGCCAGGCGGATGTCGATGTTGTAGACCACCTGGTCGCCCAGGCGGGTCGTCGGCACCGGGTAGGCGCCGAGCCGCTGGTTGACCGGGTCGTTGAAGACGTGCTGCACCTCGACCGTCCGCTCCGTGAGCGGGTTGTCCCAGGTGTCGAGCACCTCCCTCGTCTTCGGGTCGAGGTAGAGGGCGGCCTCCCTGGTCAGGAGCTGCCAGCCGCCGTCGGCCTCGACCGCCCTGGCCACGTTCAGCCCCTCGAACCCGAACAGGTGGTGCGGCCCGCCGTCGTCCTGCCAGCCGTACACGTCGCCGGTCCAATAGGAGATGGTCTCCGCGCCGTCGGAGGAGGCGCGCACCCGGATGAAATCCATGATCCCCACAGTAACCGGGCGACGCTCTACTTGACCGATACGGTGAAGACGGCCTCGCCCGACTGCTGCCTGCTCTGCTCGTCCGGCGGCGTCGTGGCCTGGCCGCACCGCCAGCAGTCGTACAGTTTGATCTCCGTCGTGCCCGGGCGCTTGCTGTTGAAGACGAAGTAGGTCGTGCCGCCGGCGCCGACCCCGCCGCCACCCTCGGTCTTGTGCTCCTCGCTGATGAACGAGGCGACCTTCGGGTCCGGGACGGCGACCAGCTTCCACTCGTCGCCCACCGACGGGTTGTCGGCGACGGCCAGCGAGAAGCGCTGGCCGGGGCGAAGCTCGACGGGCACGGTGGTGCCCTTGGCGCCCTTGACCACCGTGCCGAAGTCGCTCACCGCTGAGCCTCCGCCGCACCCGGCCGCCAGCAGGGCGAGCGTGGCGGCGGCGATCGTTCGACGCATCACCACGGCAGGGTATCGGCCCGTGCGGGCGCCGGCCGTACCCGTCCCCTTCTACCGGCGCGTGTGGCGGTTCCGCCGCATCATCATGCGGCGGACGACGAAGGCGATCACGGCGCCGGCCGCGGCGACGAGCAGCACGGGCCGCTTGCGCGCCTGCCCGGCGGCGTCCTTCACCTGGTGCGGCGTGCCCTCGCGAACCTTGCCCGCCACCTCGGACGCCTTCTCCTTGACGGATCCGGCCATGCCCGCGGCCCTGTCCTTGGCGGTCTCGGCCACGTGGGCGGCCCTGGCCTTGACGTCGGCCTTGGCCGCCAGCGCCCCGACGGTCTCGCCCAGCTCCCTGCGGGTTTCCTCGATCTCTTTGCGCACGTTGCCCTCCTCGTGGTGACCTGTCCCGCGTGCCGTCTCACGCGTGTGGTGCGTCTTGCTGTGATGGTGATGACGCGGCGACTCCGCCTCGGCCCACTCGCGTTCCAGGGCCTGGGCGCGCTCGTCGTCGTAAGGGGGTTCGGGGGCGAATGTCTCGTGTGCCGTCCGCTCCTCCTCCACCCGCCGGGCGTTCTCGGCCGCGCCCGGCCTGGTCGGCGGCACGTTGATGGACTCCCCTTCGGTCGGCGTGCCCACAGTCTGCCTGCGGGCGCCGACGTTTCCGGCATATTGCTCGCTGTATCCAGGGTCGGTCTCGCTCATCGCCGTGCCCTCTCCTTGACCATGTCGATGTCGGCCCTGACGCTCGCGAGGGTCTCCGACGGGACCGGCGGCCCGGCGCGTCGCACCTGTCCCTTACCGACCAGGCCGAGCAGCGCGGCGATGACGAAGAGCAGGCCCGCCACGATGGCGGCGGCGGCCCACGCCGGCAGGACCAGGGCCAGCAGCAGAATGACGGTGGTCACGAGTGCGGCGCCGCCGAAGAACGCGGCCATTCCCGCCGCGCCGAACAGCCCCGCGCCGAAGCCCGCGCGCTTGCCTTTTTCCGCCAGCTCCATCTTCGCCAGGCGGAATTCGTCCCTCACGAGCCTGGAGAACTGCTCGGAGAGGTCGTTGACCAGCTTGTGGGTGTCGTTCACAACGCTCGCCTCCTCCGCTGAGGAAGGCGACTACCCAAACAACCGGCCTTCTATCATGCGGTTTTACCGCTTGGCGACCTTGAGCAGAAATCCGAGGGCCGACAGCACCGGGTCTTTCTGCACTTCGCACCAATTGTCCGGCTGCTTGGGCTTGCTCCACGGAGACGGGAGCTCGCACGAGGGAGCCTGCGGCTTGGGCCGCTCACACCACGATCCGGGAGGGTTCATACCAATATGCTACAACTTCAGGTGTGGCTTATATAAGCCTTTCCTCACCTCTTGCGCAGATGAGGTGGATTAGCGCCGCCACCCTCCGGTAGGGGTCGGTCCGGCCCGCGCGTTCCTCCACCGCCAGAATGTCGTCAATTTCCTCGGGGACCGGCGCTCCGTCCGGCGCGGCGTCGCAGAACACCCGCACGCCGTACCACTGCGGCACCTCCAGCCCCTGTACGGCCAGCCGCCGCGTGAGCTCGTCGAGCCGGTCGGCCCGGGCGGGGACGCCGAGCCGGTTGACGTAGCCGGTGCCCTCGAACGCCTGCAGCGCCCCCGCCCAGTCGCCCATGAGCCCGTTGCGCATGGCGAGGGCGTCGCCGTTGCGGACGAGGAGGGAGAGCCGGCCGCCGGGCGCGAGGAGGCGGGCGAGGTCGGCGAGCAGCGGGTCGGGGTCGTCGAAGTACATCAGCACGCCGTGGCACAGGACGATGTCGAAACTCCCCGGCCCGAACAGCTCCCGCAGCCGCCCGGCCTCGGCCTGGACCGTCCGGATGCTCATGCCCGGCTGGATCCCGGCCTCCAGGAGGCGGAGGAGGTCGCGGGAGGCGTCGAGGGCGGTGACGTGGTGGCCCCTGGCGGCCATCCTGAGCGCCTGCGTGCCCTGGCCGGAGCCCACGTCGAGGATGTGGCAGGGGGTCTTGGGAAGGTGCGCGGCGAGCTGGCGGGTGACGAGGTCCTGCCGGACGACGTCCCGCAGCGCCCCCAACCGGGCCGCCCACCTGCCCTCTGCCCCTGAGAACCTCATGTGCAGGATCCTAGGCGGACCCGATCTTCCCCTCCTCGCGGGCCCCCGGCCGCAGGCGCGGCGGCGGGGAGGCGGCGGGGAGGCGCCGACGCGGTAGCCTGCCGGGGTGCTCCTCGGCGCCCCCCGCGGCGGGATGCCACGGGTCGCGCCAGTTGACGATGGCGATGTTCACGGATATCCGAGGGAGTCCAGCGGTTGCTTCACCC
>NZ_JBSFTC010000088.1:0-37231 GCF_053590415.1 Nonomuraea sp. NPDC003201 | reverse complement strand
GCCACGGCCGCCAGCTCCGCCCCGGCGACCGCGATCGGCGCCCAGCGCCGCACCCGTGAGCCCGCCACGCGCCGCAGCGCGAACCGGCACAACCCCCAGGCCACGCCCGCCAGCGCCAGTGCGGCCACGGTCAGCGCCGCGTACCGGTTGCCGCTCGCCGCGGCGGCGGCCCACAGTGCGCCGAGTCCCGCCGCGAGCGCGGCCGGCACCGCCACCACGATGAGCAGCCCAGCCGCTGCCCTTGCCCCCATGCCCGCGCGCTTTTCGTCGGCTGTATGGCGCGGTCCATCGCCCGAAGCGCTCATGTCAGGTCAACGAGTGATCATGTCGTTTTTCTCCGCCGTCGAAGAAGGACCGGGGGCGCGGGGCGGCAGCCCCCAAACCTTGCGCGTCAGGTGATCCATGGGATTTCCTGGCCGGATGAGTGCCGAGCCGTCGTGGGTGAAGGCCTGGACGGGTGGGCTGCCCGCCGTTCATGTCGGCAACGCCGCCGAGTTCAACGCCGTCTTCGGCGGGATACCGGCCGGGCGTGACCACTACTCGTGCCTGGCGGCCTTCGCCAGTCCGCGGCCCGCCCTCGTCGTGCTGCCGCTGCCCGTACCGGACTGGTGGGTCCGGCACCTGGCCGAGACGCTGGGCTGGGACGACGTGCGGGTACGCGGCGGGATCGCGGCGGACGGGCAGGTGTCGGCGGCTCTGGCGGGCCTGCCCGAGCTCGTCCCGCCCGGGACGGCGGTGCTGTCCTGGGGCCGCACGCCCGCGTTCGACCGGATCCGGCCCGCTCCCGCCGGGGTGCTGGAGTGCGTCCGCCGCTTCGAGTCCAAACGCGGCTCCCACGAGCTCTTCCGCGAGCTGGCTCCGGGCCATCGCGGGATCCGGATCGCGGCACAGCGCCGGATCGCCGCACGCCGGGAGCTGCGAGGGGCGGCCATGCCGTACGTGCTGAAAACCGAGTACGGAGTGGGCGGGACGGGCACCCGGGTCGTGACCACGTCCCCGCCGCCCCGCAGGGTGCGCGGCCTGCTGCTGGAGGAGTACATCGCGGGTGTCGCCAACCCCACGTTCGACCAGGCCACTCGGCCCGCCGATCAACGGTACTCCGCGCCGCCGCCACCGAGATCTCCCGTCGGGAACCTGTGGTTCGCCCGGACGTTCTAAAGTGCAGGCCGACCCAAGGAGATCCGCGGTGGAAAATCTGTTCCAGTACTTCCCGCTGCTGTTCGTGGCGGTGGGCATAGTGATCGTTCTGGGCTCGATCAAGGGGACCGTCGACAGCAGGCAGTTCGTCCGGCGGGCGCAGCGGGTGCCGGGCGTGGTCAGCGATGTCCGGACCACGTTCACGGGGCAAGGGGAGCACCTGAGGGCGAGGCAGCGGCCGGTCCTGACCTTCACGACCCTGGAGGGGCAGGAGATCACCACCGAAGCGGCGACCACCTCCGGCCTCGGCGTCGGCAACGAGACCGAGGTGCTCTACGACCCGCAGAACCCGACCAGGGCCGTGCCCGCGGCCAACCCCGGCGGAGGCTACGGCGGGATCATCGTCGGATGCGTCGCCGTCGTCATCGGCCTGGCCTTCTTCGCGGGCTTCTCCGGCTTTGCCGCCTCCTCCGGCCCGGGGGAGAGCGACCGGCAGGGCGACCGGCAGACCCAGTGCGAGATGCAGCGGCCCGATGGCTCCTACGAGCCCATGGACTGCCCGCCCGATCTCGACCTCGGCGAGTGATCCCGACGCTCAAATCCGCCGGTCCCGGCGGGTGAAGGTCTAGGACGCGCGATTCAGGGCAGTTCGCCGGTTTTGACGAGCTCTTGGGAGAAGTCATGACCGAAGCCGGAGTCAAGGCGCGACAGGCGGCGGACAGCCCTGCCATGGACAGGCTGGCGCGGGTCGGGCTGGTCTGCCGCGGTGTGCTGTACGGGCTGATCGGGGTGCTGGCCGTGCAGATCGCGTTCGGGGACGGCGGGCGGGAGGCCGACAAGAGCGGGGCGATCAGTACGGTCGCGTCGCTGCCGTTCGGGGCCGTGATCTTGTGGGTCATGGTCGTGGGGTTCGCCGCCCTGACCCTGTGGCAGGCGTCGGAGGCGATCTTCGGCGCCCACGGGCTCAAGGACCGGGCGGAGCCGGCCGGCCGGGTCGTGGTCTACGCGTTCGTGTGCACCGCGCTGCTGACCATGCTGCTGACGCACGAGACCGCCTCCGACGACAAGCGGACCCAGGACCTCACGGGAAAGCTGCTCGACCTGCCCGCGGGTCAGGTCCTCGTGAGCGCGATCGGGCTCGGTGTCGTCGCGCTCGGCGTCTATTGGCTGCGGTACGGCGTCAAGAAGGAGTTCCGCAAGGAGCTGAGGCCGATGCCGAGGCGGGCCGGCTCGGTGATGGACCGGCTCGGGCTCGCCGGCTACCTCGCGCGCGGGCTGATCGCCGGGCTGGCCGGCGTCTTCCTGGTCCAGGCGGCCGTCACCTTCGACCCGGACAAGGCCGGGGGCATCGACGCCACGCTCAGGGCGTTCGCCGACACTCCGGCCGGGCCCTGGCTGCTGGCGGTGGTGGCCCTCGGGCTGCTGCTGTTCGCCGGATACTGCTTCGGAGAGGCCCGCTGGCGGCGTACATGAGGCTGGACGACTGGTTCCTCACCGGCCCCGAACGCGGGAACGACGCGACCAGGCTCGAGCCCTGGACGGAGGGCAACCTGGTGCGCCCGCTCGTGCACGGCGCCACCTACTTCGCCGAGCTCGCCGCGCGGCTGGCCGGCCTCGGCGAGGACGACCTGCTGCTGTTCTCCGACTGGCGCGGTGACCCCGACGAGCGGCTCACGCCGGACGGCCCCGAGGTGGCGGCCGCGATCGCGCGGGCGGCCGAGAGAGGGGCCCTGGTCCGAGGGCTGATCTGGCGCTCGCACCTGGACTTCCTGCGCTTCAGCTCGGCCGAGAACCGGCACCTCGGCGAGGACATCGAGGCGGCCGGCGGGCAGGCGCTGCTCGACACCCGGGTGCGGCGTGGGGGCTCGCACCACCAGAAGTTCGTCGTCCTGCGCCATGACGTGCGCCATGACTGGGGACCGGGCCGGGACGTGGCGTTCGTCGGCGGCATCGACCTGTGCCACAGCCGCCGCGACGACGCCGAGCACCTGGGCGACCCGCAGGCGGCGCCGATGCCCGGCGCGTACGGCGATCGCCCGCCGTGGCACGACGTCCAGGTGGCGATCAGCGGCCCGGCGGTGGCCGAGGTGGAGAAGGTCTTCTGCGAGCGCTGGGAGGACCCGGCGCCGGAGACCCGCCAGCCGTTCAGGTGGCTGCGTGACCGCATGACCCGGATGGCCGACGTGCCGCCGCTGCCGGAGCCCGGCCCCGCGCCGCCGGTGGCCGGGACGCATGCCGTGCAGCTCCTGAGGACCTACCCCCACCTGCGCCACGCCTATCCGTTCGCGCCGGAGGGGGAGCGCAGCGTGGCCAGGGCCTACCGCAAGGTTCTGACGCGGGCGAGCTCGCTGGTCTACCTGGAGGACCAGTACCTGTGGTCCACGGAGGTGATCGAGCCGTTCGCCGAGGCGCTGGAGCGCGAGCCGGGCCTGCGCATGATCATCGTGGTGCCCCGCCATCCCGACCAGGACGGCTGGCTGGCCGGCCCGGCCAGCCTGATCGGCAGGTCGGAAGCGCTGGCCAGGCTGAAGCGCGCGGGCGAGGGCCGGGTCGCGATCTACGACCTGGAGAACCACCGGAGCACGCCGGTGTACGTGCACGCCAAGGTCTGCGTGGTCGACGACGTGTGGGCGAGCGTCGGCTCCGACAACGTGAACCTGCGCTCGTGGACCTTCGACTCCGAGCTGAGCTGCGCCGTCCTCGACGCGCAACCCGATCCGCGTCCGCCCTCGGGAGCCCGCAGGTTCGCCAGGGAGCTGCGGCTCACGCTCGCCGCCGAGCACCTGGACCGCGACCCCGGCGACCTGGAGGATCTGCTGGACCCGGAAAGCGCGTTCGAGGCGTTCGCCGAGTCCGCCGCGCGGCTCGAGGCCTGGCACCGGGACGGCTGCCGGGGACCCCGCCCGCCGGGCCGGCTGCGCCCGCATCCGCGGCCCGGGCTCGACCGCGTCCGCCGGGCGCTGGCCATGCCGCTGTACCGGATCGTCGTGGACCCCGACGGGCGGCCCTCGCGTTTACGCAGGTCGAACGAGTTCTGAGCGCCGCCGCCTCCGCGCGTACAGGATCGCCCGGGCGGCCATGACGACGCAGCCCACGCCGAGCAGCGCGCCGCAGACCACGTCGGTGAGGAAGTGCATGCCGCGGTAGAGGCGCGACAGGCCGACGGCGAGCGGGGCGGCGATTCCGAGCGCCCAGATCAGCACCTGGAGCGCTCTGTTGCGGACGTGCGTGGTCAGGACGAGCGCCATCCCGCAGTAGAACGCGACGGCGGCGCTGACGTGCCCCGACGGGAAGCTGGAGGTGGGCGGTGCCGGGTCGATGTGCCGCACGGGCGGCCGGTGCCGGCCGACGGCCTCGGTGGTGGCCAGGAAGATGAGGGACTGGCTCCAGACGGCCGCGACGAGGAAGATCGATTCGCGCCAGCGCCGGTGGACCAGTCTGAAGACGATCGCGGCGAACACGGTGAGCGCCACGATGTACGGGGTGTCCGACAGGCTGCTGCCGAAGTCGGTGAGCGTGTTCCACAGCGAGGTGCGGCCGGCGGCCAGGCTCCGGCTCACCGACGCCTCACCGGTGGGCCAGGCGAGGATCGCCCTGCCCACGCCGTACGTCACCGCGGCCATCAGGATCATCGGCAGCACGATCGATAACGCGTAGCGCTTCACTTCCGCTCCTCGCCCGCTTTCACGAACTCGGGTTCCACTCCATCGACCGGCGGCGAGGCGGGCCTGCGTCCCTGCTCGCGCCGCCACGTCTCGAACGCCGCCGCCGTCGCGGCGATCACGGCCACGCCCAGCACGATCCCCGCGACCACGTCGCTCACCCAGTGCACGCCGAGCGCGATCCTCGTGTAGCCGACGGACAGCACCAGGAAGCAGGCGACGGCCCAGGCCACCACCCGCCCCCACCGGGGGAGCATGGGCAGGACGAGCAGGACGAGCACTCCCGCGCCGAGCGTCGCGTTCACCGCGTGGCCCGAGGGGAAGGAGTCGCCCGGCGCCAGCGCGACGGGGTCCGGCAGGTGCGGCCTGGCCCGGGCCACGACGATCTTGAGTGCCAGGCCGAGCAGCCCGCCCACCGTGATGGTGGTGACCGCCCAGACGGCCAGCCTCGGCGCGCCTTTGTACAGCAGCCAGCCGGCGTACGCGATGACCGCGATTCGCCACGGCCACGGCCCGAACAGGTCCGTCCACACGATGAGGAACCTCGTCACCTCGGGATGGGTGAGCGCGTACGCGTGCAGATCTCGCGCGGCTCCCGCGTCCAGTCCGTCGACGGGCATCTTGGCCACGACGAGCAGCAGCGTGAACGGGATCATGATGAGCGCCACCGCCAGGCTGGCCAGCGTCAGTCGCAGTCCCAGTCCGCGGTCGCCATGGATAGTCATTCGCGCACGGCTACCCCGGCACGCGGGAATGATTCCTCCGCCTGAAATCCGGCGCCCGGGGTAGTCCGGAACGCATGTCCCCCATCGTGGCCGTCGTCGCGCACCGCAAGAAGACCCTCGGCGCGGGTCTGGACAGACTCCGCGTGCTCATCACCGAGGAGGGCGTCGCCGAGCTCCTCTGGTACGAGGTGCCCAAGAGCAAGAAGGCGCCCAAGAAGGTCCGCAAAGCCCTCGATCAGGGGGCCGAGCTGGTGTTCGTCTGGGGCGGCGACGGCATGGTGCAGCGCTGTGCCGACGCGATGGCCGGCTCCGGCGTGCCGATGGCCGTGCTCCCCGCGGGGACGGCGAACCTGTTCGCCGCCAACCTCGGCATCCCCGCCGACCTGGACGAGGCGGTGCGGATCGGCTTCCACGGCCGAAGGGAGAAGCTGGACCTGGGGGTGCTCAACGGCGAGCACTTCGCGGTGATGGCGGGGGCCGGGTTCGAGGCCGAGATGGTCGCCGACGCCGGCGGGCGGGCCAAGAAGCGGCTCGGCAAGCTGAGCTACGTCAAGGCGGCCGTCCGGCACGTCGGCGAGCCGCTCGTGCCCATGAAGATCGAAATCGACGGGACGACCTGGTTCGAGGGCCGGGCGAGCTGCCTGCTGCTGGGCAACGTGAGCACGATCGCCGGCGGCGTCCGGGCGTTCGACGACGCCCGGCCGGACGACGGCTGGCTGGAGGTCGGCGTCTCGACCGCCCAGGGGCCGCTCCAATGGGCGCGGGTGATCGGCAGGATGGCCGCGGGGCGCTCCGACGACTCGCCGCTCGTCCGGATCACGCGGGCCAGGAAGGTGTCGGCGCGATTCGGGGTCCCGCTGACGTACGAGCTCGACGGCGGGGAACGCGAGCCCACCCGCCGGCTCAAGGCCGAGGCCGCCGCGGGTGCGCTCACGGTCTGCCTGCCACCGGACACGCGGCAGCCGGGTTGACGATCTTTCCCGTAATCCCTACTGTTAAAGTGGGTATTGTCACGGGAGGGGCGGGTCGGGGTGAGCGCTGTCGCGGTGATCGGGGCCGGTCCCACGGGGACGTCCGTCGTGGAGCGGATCTGCGCCAACGCCCCCGAGCTGCTCGGAGACCACGTGCTGGACGTGCACGTGGTGGACCCGTACCCGCACGGCGCGGGCCGGGTCTGGCGCGCGGGCCAGCCGGACCTGCTGTGGGCCAACTCGGCGGCGGCCGACATCACGCTCTTCACCGACCGGTCGGTGCGCTGCGAGGGTCCGCTCCGTCCCGGGCCGTCGCTGGCCGAGTGGCTCGGGAGCGAGCCCGGGTACTTCGCGCCGCGCCCGGTTCTCAGCCGCTACCTCTCCTTCGCCTTCGGGCAGGTGGTGCGGACCGCGCCGCCCAACGTGCGGGTGCGCCTGCACCGGGCCACCGCCGTCGGCCTGGCCGACGTGCGCGGGGGCCAGCGCGTGGAGCTGTCCGGCGGGGGAGTGCTGGAGGTGGACGCGGTGGTGCTCGCGCAGGGCCACCAGGGCGCGCTGCCCTCGCCGCCGGAGGCGGAGGAGCTCGCCTTCGCCGCCCGGCACGGCCTGGCCTACCTCCCCGCCGGGTACGCCGCCGACCTCGACCCGGGCGTGATCCCGGCCGGGGAGCCGGTGCTCGTACGGGGGGCCGGGCTGGCGTTCGCCGACCTGCTGGCGCTGCTCACGTCGGGACGCGGCGGGCGCTTCACCGAACACGGCGGCGAGCTGCACTACGTGCCCGGCGGGTCCGAGCCGCGCCTGTACGTGGGGTCGCGCAGGGGAGTGCCGTACCACGCCAAGGCCGGCTACCGGCTCGCCGCGCCGCCGCCCGGCCTGCCCGGGTTCGTCACCCCGGGCACGCCTGCCGGGGAGCTGCGGCGGGCGGTGGCCAAGGAGCTGGCGTACGCGTACTACTTCGAGCTGTTCAACGGGCACCCGTCGCGGACCAGGATCGGCTGGGACGCGTTCGAGCCCGTCTTCGAGCAGGCCGAGTGGGGCGGGAAGGAGATGCGCGCGCTCGTCACCAGGTCGGTGCCGCGCTTCGCCGACCGGCTGCGGCTGGACCGGCTGGAACGGCCGCTGCACGGGATGCGCTTCGGCGACCTGGCCGGCCTGGGGCGCTGGATGGCCGGCTACCTGACGGCCGACCTGGAGCGGCGGGCCGACCCGGCGCACAGCGCGGACCTGGCCCTGATCCACGGCCTGAACGCGCTGCGCGGGGTGGTGCCGGCGGATCCCTGGTTCCAGGGCCTGTACAACTACCTCGCCAGCGGCCCGCCCGCGTCCCGGCTGGCCGAGCTGCGGGCGCTGGCGCGGGCCGGGGTGGTCACGTTCCTGGGCGAGGGCATCCGGGTCGGGCGGGACGAGCGGGCGGGGCTCTGGCGGGCGGTCAGCACGAGCGTGCCCGGCGCGGTGGAGGCCCGGGCGCTGGTGGAGGCCCGGCTGCCGGAGCCGACCGTGGCCCGCAGCACCGACCCGCTCCTCGGCTCCCTCTTCGCCCGGGGCGAGTGCCGCGAGGAGTCCGGTCTCCTGGACGTCCGCCTCCCGGACCGCCGCCTCGTCGCCCGCACCGGCGCCGTCCACCCCCGCCGCTTCGCGCTCGGCCCGTGGACGGCGGGCGGCCCCGGCACGGCCGGCTTCGCCCGCCCGGGCGTCGACGCCCCGCTGTTCCGCCAGACGGACGCCCTGGCCCGCACCCTCCTGAGCGTCACGACCGCCGCCCGCCTCCGCCCGGCGGCGTAGCGGAGCGGCGGGCGTTGTTCAGCTCGGGGCGGGCTGGGGCTCCGGCGCGTCCGCCGAGTGAGTGGCAGTGGCGGTGGCCGTACGGACGAAGGCGGCGACGGCCGGTGAGCGGCTGTGGTGCGGCCAGGCCAGGGTGAGGGTGATCGGCGCCAGGTCGCTGACGATCCGGTACGCGATGCCGGGCCGGGGGTGGCGCGGCGCGACCGAGGCCGGGGGGAACCAGACGATGCTGCCCACCTCGACCAGGTTGAAGATCTCCGCCAGGTCCAGGCGTCTCGGCCGGGTCCCTGCCGTCGCCGGGCAGGCTTCCCGCCCGTCGGCGGGTGTCCCGTCGGGGAGGATCCTGCCGGTCAGGTCGGCCAGGCGCAGGCGTGAGCGGGAGGCCAGCGGATCGGAGGCCGCCAGCGCGACCAGCCGGGGCTCGGTCAGCAGCGGCTCGACGTCCAGGCCACGCGCGTCAAGGGGTTCGTCAAGGGGAGCGGGCACCAGGGCGACGTCCGCGCGGCCGTCGTGCAGGGCCGCCAGCTGCTCCCCCTTCCCGCCCAGCACGAGCTCCACCGGGAGGGCGGCCGCCTCGCTCCGGTACGCGGCGAGGATCCCCGGCAGCAGCCCGCCGTCGTAGTCGGCCTTGAGCGCCAGGCGCAGCACGGGATCGGACCGGCCGGCGTGCCGGGCCCGCCGGGCGGCCGCGGTCACCGCGTCGAGCGCGATCCGGGCGTCGCGCAGCAGGGTCTCGCCGGCGGGGGTGAGCGCGACGTGGCGCGTGGTGCGCACCAGCAGCGGCACGCCCAGCTGCCGCTCCAGGGCCCGGATCGCGCGGGACAGCGGCGGCTGCGCCATGCCGAGCCGCTCCGCCGCGCGCCCGAAGTGCAGCTCCTCGGCGACGGCCACGAAGTAGCGGAGCTGCCGGACCTCCAGGTCATTCATACCTCGACAGTATCAATGGTGATCGAATCGGTCCTTCAGGTCTGCCGCGGCGCCGGGTTGACTGGGCTCTCGTCCTTCCCGCCACATACTTTCCTCCAGGGGTTTTCATGATCGTCGTCACCACGCCCACCGGTAAGATCGGCCGCCAGGTCCTCGACCGCCTCATGGCCGCCGGCGCACCCACCCGGGTGATCGCGCGCGAGCCCGACCGGCTGCCCGCCGCGGTGCGCGCGTACGCCGAGGTCGTCGAGGGCTCGCACCGCGAGCTCGACGTGGTCACCAAGGCGTTCGCCGGCGCCCGCACCGTCTTCTGGCTGGTGCCGTCCGACCCTCGCTCCACGAGCGTCGATGCCGCCTACGCCGGCTTCAGCCGCCCCGCGTGCGAGGCCATCACGGCCCAGGGGGTCGAGCGGGTGGTCGGAGTCTCGGCCCTGGGCCGCGGGACGGCGGTGGCCGGGAACGCCGGGTACGTGACGGCGTCCCTCGCCATGGACGACCTGATCGCGAGCACGGGCGTGAGCTACCGGGCGCTGGCGATGCCCTCGTTCATGGACAACCTGCTGCGCCAGGCCGAGCTGATCAGGAACCGGTCCATGTTCACCTCGCCGATCTCCGGCGACCACAAGGCTCCGAGCTGCGCCACCCGCGACATCGCCGCGGTCGCCGCCGATCTGCTGCTCGACGACACCTGGAGCGGTGTCGAGGAGGTCCCGGTGCTCGGCCCCGAGGACCTCTCCTTCGAGGACATGGCGCGGATCATGTCCGAGGTGCTGAGCCGCCCGATCCGCTTCGAGCGGTTGTCGGGCGAAGCGTTCAAGGCCGGGCTGGTGGGGTCGGGGATGTCCGAAGTGATGGCCCAGGGGATGCTTGACATGGCGCTGGCCAAGGACGCCGGCCTCGACAACGGCGCCGTCCGCACCCCTCGGACGAGCACCCCGACCAGCTTCCGCCAGTGGTGCGAGGAGGTGCTCAAGCCGGTCGTCCTCGCCTGACGGGGGCGCTCACACGCTGCGCAGGACCGAGACCACGATGCCCAGCACCACGGCGCCGTCGCCGTCGATGACGTCGTAGGCGGGATTGCGCGGTTCGAGGAAGACGTGCCCGCCGCGCCGGCGGAACACCTTGACCGTGGCCTCGCCGTCGATCATGGCGGCGACGATCTGGCCCGAGTGGGCCTCGGGCTGCTGCCGTACCACGACCATGTCGCCGTCGCAGATCGCGGCGTCGATCATCGAATCGCCCCGCACGCGCAGGGCGAACACGGTGCCGCGCCCGGTGAGGTCGCGGGGCAGGGTCAGCGTGTCGTCCACGTGCTCGTCGGCCAGGATGGGGGTGCCCGCGGCGATGTCGCCGACCACGGGCACGCTCACGACGTCGCCGGCGGGCTCCGGCGCCGAGGCCCGCAGGAACAGCCGCACGTCGATCGGCCGGGTCATGGTCGCGCCCCGGCGCAGGAACCCCTTCTCCTCCAGGCTCTTCAGGTGCTTCGACACCGAGGAGGACGACCGCAGCCCGACCGCGTGGCCGATCTCGCGCGTGCCCGGGGGATAGCCGTACCTGACCACCCAGTCGCGGATCATGGCCAGGATCCGCTGCTGGCGCGGCGGCAGGGCCGAGAAGTCCAGATACTCGAACGCGTCAGGATCGTCGTAGGTGGTCACCTGCGAAATGCTAGAGGCAGGCCCGGCTAGGCGGTCACCTGCAACACGATCTTGCCCTGGATGTGACCCTGTTCGGCCCGTTCGTGCGCCTTGGCCGCGTCCCGGAGCGGGAAGACGGAGTCGACGCCGACCCGGAGGCGGCCCTCGTCCATCAGCCGGGCCAGCTCCGCCAGCTGCGCCCCGTCCGAGCGCACCTGGCCCCCGCGCTTCTCGATGCCCCGCCGGGCCATCTCCTCCTCGCCGTACTCCCCGAGGAAGACGGGGCTGTAGACGCCGCCGTCCCTGATCGCGGGCAGCAGTCGGTACGCCTGGGGCCCGCCGACGGTGTCGAGCACGTAGTCCACGTCCCGGACCACCTCCCCGACGGCCGCCCGCGTGTAGTCGACGAACTCGGCCACCCCCAGATCCTTCAGGAACGCCTCATGGCGCCCGGAGGCGACGCCGATCACGTGGCAGCCGGCGTCGGCGGCGAGCTGCGCGGCGAAGTGCCCCACGCCGCCGGCCGTGCCGTTCACGAGCACCCGGCTGCCGGGCTCGAGCTTGATGTGGTCGAACAGGAACTGGTACGCCGTGAGCCCCGCCATCGGCACGCCCGCCGCCCGCAGGTGATCGACGGACTCGGGCTTCCTGGCGAGGTCCCCGGCGGGCGAGGTGGTGTACTCGGCGTACGCCCGGGCGCCCAGGCTCGGGAAGCGGAGCAGGCCGAACACCTCGTCCCCCACCTGCCACTCGCTGACGCCGGGCCCGAGCGCGGCCACGACGCCCGACACGTCGGTCCCCGGCGTGTACGGCAGGGGCAGCTCCGGCCGCATGCCCTCGGGGATGTTGGCGAAGCCCTTCCGGGCGTACCAGTCCGGCGGGTTCAGCCCGGCGGCGTGGACGCGGACCAGGACCTCGCCGGGCCCCGGCTCGGGCCGGGCGATCTCCTCGTACACGAGCACCTCGGGGCCGCCCTGGGCGTGGAGGCGCACGGCATGCATGGTCGCGGGCATGGGTTCTCCCAACGGAATCGGCCCCGATATGATTCGGAGCAGTGCTCCGGATCATAACTGGAGCACTGCTCCACTTGTCAACGGAAGGACCGTGCATGCCGGGCGAATCACCGGATACCGCCGCGCCGAAAACCTCCCCCGAGCTGCGCGCCGACGCGCGGCGCAACCGGGAGCGCATCCTCGCCGTGGCACGGGTCGTCGTCGAGGAGCAGGGGACCGAGGCGTCCCTGCGCGACATCGCCCGGCGCGCGCAGGTCGGGCTTGGGACGCTCTACCGGCACTTCCCCACCCGGGAGGCGCTGCTGGAGGCGCTGCTGCGGCAGAGCTTCGACCGGCTCGCCGCGCGGGCGCAGTCCCTGGGCGAGAGCGAGGCGCCGTACGAGGCGCTGGTGGCGTTCCTGGAGGATCTCATCGGAGGTGCGGCGGCCTACCGGGGGCTGGCCGCGTCGATGATGGCCACGATCAACGACGAGGAGTCCCCCCTGCACGCCTCGTGCGCGGCGATGCGCTCGGCGGCCGGCCATCTCCTGGAACGCGCCCAGGCGGCCGGGCGCATCCGGGCCGACGTCGACGGGACGGACGTGTTCGCGCTGGCCAACGCGCTCAGCTGGATCACCGACCAGGCGCCGTCCCTCGCCTCGCGCCGCGACCACCTCTTCGCGATCGTCATGTCCGGCCTCACCGCGCGGTCGTGAACCCGCTCGCTCAACGGGTGACGTGACCGACGCGGAAGAAGCCGTCCGGGTCGTAGGCCCGCTTGACCTCGCGCAGCCGCCGGAAGTCACCGGTCGTGAACGCCGCCGCCGTCCTCGCCGGGTCGGCCAGGAAGTTGAGGAACGTGCCGCCGTTGGCATGCGGGCGCAGCTCCTCCGCCAGCCCCGGCACGACGGTGTCCACGATGACCGACAGCTTCGTGCCGCGGTGGCCGACCGGGCCGGCATCCTGGCCGGGGCGGGCCATCGCGCCGCCCCAGTGGCGGATCTCCACGGTCTGCGCGTGCTCGGCGGCCCGCACCAGCGTGCCGATCACCTCGTCGGGCACCGTCTCGAACATGTCCATGTGCCGGTTGGGCGTGCCGCCCATGGAGGTGGCCGCGTACGTGCTGGGACGCGTCTCGTCCAGCAGCGCCGGTCCGGCCGCCCGCCACAGCGGCGCGAGCAGCCGCCTGGCCTCCTCGGCCTCGCCGGCGTGCACCACCTTGACCATGACGACGTGCCTGCCGCGCACCGCCTCCGGCGCGTCCTCGGGCATCCGCCTGAGCACCACCGCCGTGCTGATCTCGTCGGGGGCGTCCTCGATCCAGCTCCGGTACGCGGTCAGCGTCTCGGCCGCCGCCTCGATCGGGAAGTACGCGAACCCGGAGAACACCCGCTCGACCGGGTGAAGACGGAACTCCAGCGAGGTGACGACGCCGAACCCGCCACCGCCGCCGCGCAGCGCCCAGAACAGCTCGGGGTGGCTGTCCGCGCTCGCCACGACGTGCCGGCCGTCGGCCAGCAGCACCTCGGCGCGCACCACGCTGTCGGCCGCGAACCCGTGCTTGCGCGCCAGCCACCCGAGCCCGCCGCCGAGCGTGTAGCCGGTGACGCCGACCGACGGCGACGACCCCGACAGCGGCGCCAGCCCGAACGGCGCGGCGGCCGCGACCACCTCGCCCCAGAGCGCCCCCGGCCCCACCCGGGCGATCCGCCGGTCCGGGTCCACCAGGACCGAGGCCATGGGGGAGGTCCTGACCAGGACGCCGCCGTCGCACGCCTCGTGCGTGCCGTGCCCGGTCGCCTGCACCGCGAACGGCACCCCGTGCCGCCGCGCCGCCAGCAGCGCGCCGCGCAGGTCGGCCACGCCGTACGCCTCGGCCACCAGGGCCGGGTGGGCGTCCACGCGCGGGTTGAGCGAGCGGCGCAGCTCCTCGTACCCGGCCTCGCCCGGCAGGTGGACGGTCCCGGCGAACCCGGGGAGCGTGATCTCGTCCTGGATGGTGTACGGCTGGCTCATCTCTCGGCCCTTCTCTCCTGTGATCTGGGATCACTGTGCTGGAGGGCGCTTACGGCTTCATTCCCGTCGGCTTACCGCGGCCCTTAAGTCCCGAGGATCCTCGCAAGCGGCGGTGACAGAATCCGCCCGCCGTCTCCGTCTCCGGTACGCCGCGGGACGTAGGGTCCCGCGCGTCGCCGCCCCCCGTGCTACACCGACGGTCGTACGGAGGGACTGATCCGCCGTCCTTGGCGCGGTCAGGTGACGGGCACGATCTCCGCGGCGGTCAGGACGCCGTCCTCGATGGTGAGCAGGCCCAGCGTGCCGTGCGGCTGGCGGCGGCGGTCGGTGGGGGAGCCGGGGTTGAAGATGCGCAGGCCGTCGCCCGACTCGTCCAGCGGGATGTGGGAGTGGCCGAAGACGACCAGGTCCGCCTGGGGGAAGCGGCGGCGCAGGCGGTCGAGGCGCCCCTTGGCCGGGCCGCTGTCGTGGATCATGCCGATCCGCAGCCCGTCCAGGGTCAGCTCCAGCGTCTCCGGCGCCACCACGTCCGGGCCGTCGTTGTTGCCCTTCACGACGTGGACGGGGGCGTACGCGGCCAGTTCGTCCAGTACGGAGGCCACGCAGACGTCGCCCGCGTGCAGGATCACGTCCGCGCCGCGCAGGTGCGCGGCGACGCGGGGCGGGCAGGAACGCCAGCGCCTGGGCGCGTGCGTGTCCGACAACGCGACGACTCTCACGACCCTTCCCTGCCCGCTCCACGCTCGCGGTACCTCGCCCCGCTCTAAGATCGACCCGTGCAGGAGCCGGACATTCACGCCATAGCCGCCCGACTGGTCGAAGTGCGCGGGGTGGTGGCCGTTGTCCTGGGTGGCAGCCGGGCGCGCGGCACGCACCGGCCGGACTCCGACATCGACCTCGGCCTCTACTACCGGGGCCCGCTCGACGTGCCCGGCCTGCGCGCCCTGGCGCGGGAGGTGACGGGCGAGCCGACCGAGGTGACCGAGCCGGGCGGCTGGGGGCCGTGGGTGGACGGCGGCGGCTGGCTCACCGTGGACGGCCTGCGGGTCGACTGGATCTACCGCGACCTCGACCGCGTCCACCGCGTCTGGGACGACTGCCGCCAGGGCCGTTACGAGATCGGCTTCCAGCCCGGACACCCCCTCGGCTTCTACTCCCACGCCTACGCCGGCGAGGTCGCCCTGTGCCAGGTCCTCGCCGACCCCACCGGCGAGCTCGCCGCCCTGCGGCGGGAGGTCGCGGACGAATACCCGCCCGCGCTGCGCCAGGCCCTGATCGGCGGGTTGTGGGAAGCCGACTTCGCCCTGACGATCGGCGGCTACGGCGCCAAGGGCCAGGACCCGGCGTACGCGGCCGGTGCGCTCTTCCGCGCCGTCGGCGTCGCCTGCCACGCCCTGCACGCCGCCGACGGCGCCTGGCTGATCAACGAGAAGGGCATGGTCGCCGCAGCCGCCCGGCTCCCCTCGGCCCCGCCCGGCTTCGGCGAGCGGGCCCAGGCGCTGCTGGCGGAGGTGGGGCGCACCCCGGAGGAGATCGCCCGTACGCTCGACGCCGCGGCGGGCCTCATGGCGGACGTGCGTGCCGCCTGCGGCTGACGCGATGATCGCTGGGATAACCTGACCCGGTGCGAATAGGCGTGAATGTTCCCAATTTCGGCCCCGGCACCAACCCCGACGTGCTGCGCAGCTGGGCGCAGACCGTCGAGGGGCTCGGATACGACCTGCTCATGGTCTCCGACCACGTGGTCATCACCTCAGACGTCGCCAAGCAGTATCCCGCGCCGTTCTACGAGCCGTTCACGACTCTGGCCTGGCTGGCCGGCTCCACCACCCGGATCGGGCTCGGCACCACGGTGCTCATCGTGCCGTACCGCCACCCGCTGCTCACCGCCCGCATGGCGGCCAACCTCAACGACCTCAGCGGCGGGCGGCTGGTGCTGGGCGTGGGGATCGGGTGGGCGCGGCAGGAGTTCGAGGCGCTCGGAGCGGTGTACGAGCGGCGCGGCAAGGTGACCGACGAATACCTCGCCGCCATCCGCGCCGCCTGGGCCGACGAGGCCGACTACCGTTCCGGCGGCGTGCCGATCTGGGTCGGTGGCGGCAGCGAGGCGGGGCTGCGCAGGGCGGTGCGCTACGGCGATGGGTGGCACCCGCTCAGGAGCACCCTCCCCTGGCTGCGCGAGAACTGGTCGCGCCTGAAGGAGATCGCCGCCGAGGAGGGACGGCCGGTGCCCGCCCTGACGCCCAGGATCCTGCTGCGCGTCACCGACGCGCCGCCGGCGGAGCGGCGCGCGGGCGAGGGCACGATCGAGCAGGTCATGGCCGACCTGGAGGAGCTGCGGCTGCTCGGCGCGGAGACGGTCGTCCTCGACCCGTTCCACTCGGACCCGGACGAGACGCTGCACCCGGAGGCGGCCTGGGAGACGCTCGCCGCCGTGGCCGCCCGCCGCACCTGAGGCGCCTCAGGGCCGGCTCGCGGGATCCTCGCGGGCCGGCAGCCGCGCCGCCAGCTCCTCCAGGTCGCCGACGAACCAGATGTGCCCGCCCCGGTTCGACTCGAACACCCAGTCGCGCAGCGCCGAGCTGGCGGCGGTGAAGCGGGAGATGTCCCCCACGACGGCCAGGCCGACGCGGTAGTTGACGAACTTCTGCGCGATCTCGCCCGCCACGCCCGTGCGCAGCGCGAAGAAGTCGTCGTGCAGCCGCCCGGCGGGGACGGCCACCCAGCTCGCGCCCCTGCCGAAGGCCTCGCCGAGCAGGTCGAGCGCGTCGCGGGTCTCGCGCAGCGGCTCGCCGTGCGGCTCGCAGACGTATACGCGGTCGTCAAGCATGTGCGGTCTCCAGGAAGTCCATGATCTCTTGAGTGTGGGCGGGGAGCAGGTCCGGCGCGGCACGCAGCAGGCGGCGGCGGGAACTCGGTGAAGTCGTCGTCCGGGGCCGCGGGACCGGCGGCGGGGCCGAGGACGAGGCGTAGATCGCGACCACGGGCCTCACTCCCTCACCAGCGCGTCGATGATCCTCAGGACCTGGGCGCTCTCCTCCAGCGTGCCCAGCACGATGACCTTCAGGTGCTCGCGTTCCTCGTCGTAGACGAACTCCACCCGCAGGCCATGGGGCCGGCTCGCCAGCGACCCCAGGACCATCGTGCTGACCCGGTCCATGTCGCTCCTGGCGATGCCGTCGACCTGCACGATGCTCGACGCCTCCGCGCGGCGGGGCGTGACGAGCGGCGTGCCGGTGAAGGCCGCCAGGTCCTCCTTGGCGATCCGGTACTGCTTGCCGATGCGCACGGCAGGCAGCCGCCCGTCGCGTACGTAGTTGCGGACGGTCTTGACGTGCAACCCCAGCAGGGCCGCCACCTGTTCGACGGTGTAATGCTCCATATCGCTCCCTATGATGGCACAGGATAGGGAAGAATAGGGAATGCATAAAGCGGGTGAAAGTGGGCGTAAAGCGATCTTCTATTCGCCCCACTAGTCTCACCGTTCATGACCCGCCTCAGCCCGGCTCTCGGGCCGCTCACCCCCCGCCAGCGCTGGCGGAGGGCCCGCCTCCAGGCCTACTCCTGGTCCCTGACCGGCGCGTACCGGCTGGGCGCGATGCACCCCGCCATCTGGCGGCTCGTCGCCCGGAGCTACCACCCGGCCTTCGACTGGCTGGCGGCCCGGCACGCCAGGCTGGCCTGCCAGTTCGCCGCCGTGGACGTGCCCGCCTACCGGCACTTCCTGGGGGCGAGCGGCGCCGGGCACGCCAGGAGGCTGGCGGACTTCCCCGAGACCAGCAAGCAGAACTACGCCGCCGTGTACGACGAGGAGAGCCGCTGCCAGGAAGGCAGGCTGCACCGGCCCGGCGTGATCGTGGACGAGTCGTCGGGGTCCAGCGGCAAGCCGTACAACTGGGTACGCGGGCCGCGCGAGCTCAAGGGCATCTACCGCAACGCGGCCGGCTACATCGAGCTGGTCTTCCCCGGCAAGCGGCTGTTCGTGATCAACGCGTACTCGATGGGCGCCTGGGCCACCGGCACCACCACGGGCACCGCCATGGCGCGCGTCGCGATGGTCAAGAACACCGGCCCCGACCTGGAGAAGATCGCCGACACGCTGGCGCACTTCGGGCCCGGCTACGACTATGTGGTGGCCGCGTACCCGCCGTTCCTCAAGCACCTGCGCGACCGCCTGGACGAGAGCGGCTTCCCGTGGCGGGACTACCGCATCCGCGGCATGGTCGGCGGCGAGGGCATGACCGAGGCGCTGCGCGACTACCTGGAGGAGCGCTTCGAGGAGGTCCGCTCCGGTTACGGCGCCAGTGACCTGACGATCGGGATGGGCGCGGAGAGCGGGTTCAGCGTGTGGCTGCGCAAGCGCCTGGCCACCGACCAGCGGCTGCGCGAGCTGTTACTCGGGCCGGGGGAGCAGCGGCTGCCGATGATCTTCCACTACAACCCGCTGGAGACGTTCCTGGAGGTCAACGGCGCGGGCGAGCTGCTGTGCACCATCAACACCAAGAGCTGCCTGCAGCCCAAGCTGCGCTACAACGTCGGCGACGAGGCCAGGCTGCACACCCTCGCCGACGTCAGGCGGGCGCTCGGCGCCGACGCGTACGAGCGCGCGTGGACCGACGAGCGGATGAACCTGCCGCTGCTGTTCCTGTTCGGCCGCAAGGACTCGACGATCTCCTACATGGGGGCCAACCTGTATCCGCAGGACGTCGAGTACGGCCTCTACCAGGGGAACCCGTACGCGGCCGCGATCAACCGGTTCTGCCTGTCGCTGGAGGAGCTGCCGGGCCTGGAGTACCGCCCGGTGATCAACATCGAGCTGCGCGGCCCTGACGCCGCCGGCCGCGACGAACTCGCCGAGATCTGCCGCAAGGGCGTGGTCGCCCACCTGAGCGCCGTCTCGCGCGACTTCGCCGAGTCGCTCAAGGAGGACCCGACGGCCGCCGACCTGCGCGTCAAGGTCTTCGACCCGGGCGAGGGGCCGTTCGCCGGGCTCACGAAGATGAAGAACGTCTACCTGGTGAAGGACGCATGAGGACCACGGACTTCAGCAAGGCCCCGGCGCAGGGGCGGGCGACGGCGATGTTCGTCGGCGCGACCCGCTACCGGGGACCGCTGTCGATAGTCACGCTCACCCTGACGTGGTTCCGCATGGTGCGGGACATGAAGCGGATGCGCGGCTACTGCTGGCACAAGGTCTACTGGGAGTTCCCGTTCACGCTGGGCACGCTCGCGTTCTTCGAGGACCGCGACGCGCTGCTGCGCTTCGCCCGCAGCCGCCACCACCGCAAGCTCATGCAGTGGGTGACGGACGGCACCAGGAACGCCACCGGCGGCTACATCCGGCTCTACAACGCCGAGCCCGAGGGCTACAGCAACGGGGTCTGGCGGGCGGAGGGCGGGCCGATGGCGCACATCGAGACGTTCACCCCGCTGTCCGTCGAGGACGGCGAGGGTCCCCGGGTGAGGCGCGGGTGACGCTGCATCCCGTCGAGAGCCGCCGCGACCTGCGCGACTTCCTCGCGCTGACCGACCGCGTCTACGCGGGCGAGACGCGCTTCATCCCGCCGCTGCACGCGCAGGTACGCACGTGGCACCGGCAGGGGGTGGGGCTGTTCCTGCTCAGGCGGCGCGGGCGGGTGGTCGCGCGGACCACCCTGCACACCGACGCCGCGCTGGACGCCAAGCTGGGCCGGGCCACGCAGCTGTTCGGGCTGACCGAGTTCGCGGAGGAGGCGGCGGAGGAGCTGTTCGACGGCATCCTCGCGGCCGGGCGCGGCGCCGGGAAGGAGGCGGTGTTCGGGCCGGTGTCGCTGCTGCCCAACCAGGCGGGCGGCGTCATCACCGCCGGTTTCGACGAGCGCGGTTTCATCGACAGCGCCTGGAACCACCCGTACTATCCGGTCGCGTACGAGGCGTGCGGCTTCACCCGTCGCTTCGAGTCCGACACCTGGATCTGCCCGGTGCCGGAGGGGCCGGTGTTCGCGTTCGACGACGGGCGGATCGCGGCCGAGGGGCTGCGCGTGCACCGGGGCGACCGGCGGCGGGTGGCGGAGCAGCTGCCGATCCTGCGGGAGATGCTGAACGCCAGCTTCGCGCAGCTCGGCTACTACACGGAGATCTCGGCGGAGCAGCTCGCGGCGCAGACGGACGGGCTGGCGTACCTGCTGGACGAGTCGTTGCTGCTGTACCTGACGAAGGAGGAGCGGCCGATCGCGTTCGTGCTGTGCTTGCCCGACATTTCGCGATTTATCGCGAAAATTCGTGGCAATCTCCACCTGCTGAACCAGCTCCGCCTGCTCGCCACCCGGTCCCGCTACCGCAGCGAGGCCGTGCTCATCATCAAGGGCACGGTCCCCGGGGAGCAGGGCCACGGCTACATGCGGCTGCTGGCCCGGGAGCTGCACGAAGGGCTGCGCCGGGGCGGCTACCGGGCGCTGCGCAGCACGTACGTCGAGCGCACGAACCCCGGCTCCGCCGCCCAGTACACCGCGATGGGCGGCCGCCCCCTGCACGGCTACACGTTCTACGAGAAGGGCCTGACGGCGTGAAAGACCGGCTGCGGCCGCTGGAGCCGGACTTCTGGCGTGCCCCCAGCGCCCACAACACCCAGCCCTGGACCCTCACCTACACGGCCGACGGGGCCGAGGTCGGCTGGGATCCGTCACGCGCTCTGCCCATCAGCGACCCCACGGGCCGCGACCTGCGCCTGAGCCTGGGCGCGTTCGTGGAGTGCTGCCTGATCGTCTGCGCCGACGCCGGCCTGCCGGTCGGCTTCCGTCCCGATCCGGGGCCGCATCGGATGGGTGTCCTGTACGCCGCCGCGCAGCCGTACCGGACGCCCTTCACGACGGCGGACGTCCGGGCGCGCGGCGCCAATCGCGGAGAGTACCACCCGGGACGCCTGCCGGACCCGCTGGTCGCGGAGCTCACCGGGATGCGGCGGCTGGCCTGCCGCGACCTCGCGGACCTGCTGCACGCGGCCGACCTGCACCAGTTCGGCGACCAGGAGGTGACGCGGGAGCTGCGCGCCTGGCTGCGGCTCACCCGCCGCCACCGCCGCTACCTGCTCGACGGCCTCACCGACCGGGCCCTGTCCCTCAGCAGGGCGGAGGCCATCGGCCTGCGCGCCTCGCTGGCCCTCTACCCGGCCCTGCGTCCCCTGGGCCTCCCGAGGGTGCTGGCCGGGGCCGCGCGTGACCTGCTCGACTACGACGGGGACGTTTTGGTGCTGGTGGGGGCGGTCGAGGACGAGCTGGAGCTGGGGCGCGTGCTGATGCGGCACTGGCTCACCCTGTCCGCGCACGGCTATGCCACGCACCCGCTGAGCCAGATCATCGACTGCGAGCCGACCAGGCAGGTCCTCGCGGACCGGCTGGGCGTCGCTGACCCCCGGACCCTCCTCCACGTGGCCCGAGTCGGCCGCCCGACCTCCCCCACCACCCCCTCCTCCCGCCTCCGCCCCTGACCACCCCACCCCTCCCGCCGTTCCGGTCTCCCGCCCCTCGCGCCGTTCCGGCCTCCCGTGCTTCCCGTTTCCCTGCCCCTCCGGCTTCCCGCGCCTCCGCGTTCCCCGCTCCTTCGGTCGCCCGGCCCTCCGGCCCTCAGCCGTCTGCGGTTTGCCGCCTGCCCGCCTGTGGTGCGCGAGGGTGGCGGCCAGCCCGCGAGCGGCGCGCCGCGGTGGGTCGGGTAGCGGCCCCTCGGACGGACCGTGCGATGGTGCTCAGCGGTAGGCGGTCAGGCCGTCCGTCAGTTGTTCCGCGTCGCCGTCCCGGTGGGCGTCGAGCGCCTGTTGCAGGGCGAACGTGCCGCGGATGGCGGCGATGCGGGCCGCCGTCCCGTCGCCGGCCCAGCCGCCCAGTGCGAGCACCCGCTCCAGGAACGCGTCGCCGTGGCCGGCCCCGATGGCGGCGAGGTCCTCGGCGGGGTCGCCGATGGTGACCCCGTCCCAGTCGATCACGCCGCTGAGCCGGGGCAGCCCGCCGTCGATCTCCCACAGGACGTTCTCGGCGCCGAGGTCGCCGTGCGCCACCGCCGTGGCGACGTGGGGGAGACCTGCGGCCGCGGCGAGCTCCCGCTCGGCCCGCCGGCGTCCGCCGTCCGACATGAGCCCGAACAACTCGGCGCGGACATCCGTCTCGAACCGCCGCCACCGATCCTCCGGCGTCCACGGCAGCGCCGCCCGCGCCCGTTCGTCGGCCCCCGCCCGGGCCAGCGCGGCCAGCAGCTCGGCGTACTGCTCCGCAACCGCCCCGGCCACCGCCGGGTCGTCGAGCGCGCCGTCCTCCAGCGGCGCGCCGGGGACGCGGCTCAGCACCAGGTACGGCGCTTCGCCCGCGCCTTCGGACAGCGGCCGGGGGATGCGGAAGCCGAGACCGAGCCCGGCGAGCACGCGCAGCATGGCCGCCCGCTGCGGCAGCCGGACAGCCGCCGCCTCGGTGCGGGGCAGGCACACGACCCGGTCCGAGCCCATCACGACCCGATGGAACTGCCCCTCGCGGACGGGGAGAGATCCTGATTCGGCGTCCTGGGCCAACCAGTTCAGT
Organism: Nonomuraea sp. NPDC003201; assembly: GCF_053590415.1. NCBI lineage: Bacteria > Bacillati > Actinomycetota > Actinomycetes > Streptosporangiales > Streptosporangiaceae > Nonomuraea > Nonomuraea sp. NPDC003201. The sequence goes on along the minus strand of NZ_JBSFTC010000088.1, from coordinate 14,836 downwards.
GGATCATCCATCGCCCCAGGATGGCGGCAACGTCCCCGCAACACCGAACCGGCCGGGGGAAGACACGGCGGCGAGCGCCTGAACGCGCTCGTCCCGGTGCCTGCGTGGCGGGCACCGGGACGAGCGCGTGATGCGGGGCTTGATCAGTCGTCGTGGTGGAAGCCGTGGTCGGGCCAGGAGCCGGCCCAGTTGCCGTTGCCGCTGGTGGGCCAGTTGCGGTGATGCCAGTGGGGGTCCCACGACCAGTCCCAGCCGGCGCCGCCGTCGTCCTTGCAGGCCTTGGTCTTGCGGGTCCCGGCGAACACGCCGTGGTCGGTGACGTGGTGATAGGTAATGTCGTCGCCCACCCCGAGGCCGCAGTGCTTCGAGTCGTGGTGCTTCCCGTGGTCGTCGGCCGTGGCGGGCGTGGCGCTTCCGTACAGTGCGGTCGCGGCGAGTAGCGCACCGCCGACGGCGATGAGGCTATTCCTCATGATCTCCCCCTGTAATCACGAAGTGACATCGGAGATCACTATACGTAGCGATCTTGGGGGGCAGGTGCAGCGCCACACCCCGTTTTCGATCAACAGGCCGCCGTTGATCAGTAACTCGGATGTACAAGTGATCTACATTGTAAAGGCGGCCGGGCTCAGGAAGATCGCACGGCCGCCAGGTACGCGTGGATCGCGTCGCGGTTGCGGGAGAGGCACTCGATGCGCTGCTGGATGCGGTCGGCCTCGGCCTCCAGGAGGTCGGCCAGCTCCGGGGTGAGGCACTGGGGGTGCAGGTGGATCTCGTCGGGCTTGTTCAGGAACGGCAGGATACGGCGGATGATCTCCGTGGTGAGCCCGGAGTCGAGCAGGCCGCGGATCTGCTGAACCCGGTAGACGGCCGGCTCCGGATAATGGCGGTAGCCGTTGTCGGCGCGCTCCGGGTGGAGGAGGTCCTGCTCCTCGTAGTAGCGGAGCATGCGGGTCGGCACGCCCGTCAGTCGCGACAGTTCACCGATTCTCACGGCGGGCCCTCCCGGCTTGCCTTCACATTGATGTGAACGTTTCAGCATATTCGACATGTCTGGTGCGACGATCACCGACGCCGTACGCGTCGGGAGAATGCCCTGGTCGGGGCTGCTGGCGCTGTTCTCGGCGGCGTTCACGGCGGTGATGACGGAGCTGCTGCCGGCAGGGCTGCTGCCGCAGCTCGGCGCGGCGCTGGGGGTGCCGGAGGGGCGGGCCGGGTTCCTGGTGACGGCGTACGCGGTGGCCTCGACCCTGTCGGCGATCCCGCTGACGGCGTTGCTGCGCGGGCTGCCGCGGCGGCCCGTACTGGTGGGGACGCTGGTGGGGTTCGCGCTGTTCAACACCGTGACCGCGCTCTCGTCGTCCTATGCGGTGACCTTCGGGGCGCGGGTCCTGGCCGGCGTCATGGGCGGGATCCTGTGGGCGATGCTGGTCGGGTACGCGGCCCGGATGGTGCCGGTCGAGCGGCGGGGGCGGGCCATCGCGATCGTCTCGGCGGGGATCACGGTGGCGCTGTGCGCGGGGATTCCGGCGGGCGCGGCGCTGGCCTCGGCGTTCGGGTGGCGGACCGCTTTTCTGGGGCTGGCGGTCGTGGCGGTCGCGCTGGTGGGGTGGGCGCTGTGGAAGGTGCCGGACTTTCCCGGTGAGGCGGCCACGGTGCGGGTCCCGTTGCGGCGGGTGGCGGTGCTGCCCGGCGTCCGGACGATCCTGGGGGTGACGGTGCTGGTGCTGGTCGGGCATCAGGCGATGTACACGTACCTGGCGCCGTTCGTGGCCTTCGCCGGGTTGGGGCGGACGAGTGTCGTGCTGCTCGTGTTCGGGATCGGGACGGTGGCGGGGATCTGGGTGACCGGGGTGGTGATCGACCGGTTCCCGCGGGTGACGCTCGTGGTGGTGCTGGCCGTGGTGGCGGGGGCCATGGCGGTGCTGGCCGTCTCCGGTGGGCCGGGCTGGGCGCCGCTGGGCGCGGTCGCGCTGTGGGGGGCGGCCTTCGGCGGGGTGCCGACGTTGCTGCAGTCGGCGCTGGTGGACGCCTCCGGGGCGGGGAACGCGGATGCCGCCACGTCCATGCAGACGACCGTGTACAACGCGGGGATCGCCGCGGGGTCGCTGGCCGGCGGCTTGGTGCTGGAGGGTGCCGGGGCGGGTGCGCTGCCGTGGACCTCGTTGCCGCTGGTGGCGGTGGCCCTGGCGGTCGTGGTCGCGGCGCGCCGTCGCGCGTTCCCCGCCCGCCGAGCCTAGAGGCCGTTCCTGGCCAGGGGTTCGACGAGTTCGCGCTCCTCGTACGACAGGTGGGACAGGAGGCTGTCGGTGAGCAGGTCCACGGTCTCGCGCAGGTGGCCGAGGCCGTCCGGGTCGCCGACGAACGAGACGAGGGCGCGGTCGACGCGTTCGATGATCTTGTGGATGGCGTGGTGCTCTTCCTGGAGGCGGTCGAGCACGGGCGCCAGGGCGGGCTCCGTGCGGCGGAGGTGCGGGAAGACCATGGCGTCCTCGGCGGTGTGGTGCATGGTGACGAGGCGGCAGTAGGACTCGCAGTAGGCGCCGAGGGTCCAGTTGTTCTGGCGCATGGTCATGGTGTTGATGTGCGAGCGGGCGGTGCCGGCGTCGATCGCTCCGGAGGCCACCTGGTCGATGAGGTCGCGGAGCTGGGCGAGTTCGGCGCGCAGATGGTCGTGCACGTCGATGAGGTGCCGGCCGTTGGCCTGTTCGGCGGGGCTGTAGTGCCTGGTGGGGTCGGGGGCGGGGCCGGTGGGGCGGGTGGTCTCGTCCCAGACGCGTACGTCGGTGAGCCGTACACCGTCGTCGGGGGTCGGGGTGGCGCCCAAGGCGGCTGTCGTCGGGTTTGCGGCTTTTGTCGCGGCGGTGGGTGGCGGCGGGGCGGCCTGGGTGCGTTCCGCGGCGACGAGTTCGCGTACGGCCGGGGCGGTCTCCTGGGCGAAGCGCTGGAGCCGGCCGGGGTCGTTGGCCGCGAGGATGAAGACGCTGACGCCGTACGTGAGGGCGATCTCGGCGAGCTGGGCGGCGGGCAGTTCCTCGCCGAGGTTGAGCAGGCGGCGGATGTCGCGGGGCGAGCGGCCCGCCTCGGCGGCGGCCTCGTCGATGACGGCGTTGCCCTCGCCGATCTTGCCGATGTCCTGGAGGTAGGGGAGGGAGGGGAGCCAGCCGTCGGCGAGGCGGCCGGTCACGCGGAGCATGCGCGGCTTGTACGCGCCGAGCCAGATGCCGATGTCGTGGGCCGGGCGCGGGCCTCGCGGGGCGGTGACCTGGTAGTGCTCTCCGTGGTGGCCGATGGTGCCGGGGGCGCCGGTGTCCCAGGCGGCGCGGATGATCGGGATGGCCTCCTCGAGCGCGTCCACGGCCTGGCCGGGGGTCAGGCGCGGGGCGCCCATGGAGGCGATGGCGTCCCAGTATCCGCCGGTGCCCAGGGCGAGCTCGAAGCGGCCGTGGCTGAGGATGTCGAGGCTGGCGGCGGCCTGCGCGAGCATGGCGGGCGGCCGGAGCGGCAGCGGATGCACGTTGCCGGCCAGCCGGATGCTCTCGGTGGCGGCCGCGACGTAGCCGAGCAGGGTCCAGGTGTCGAGGAAGGTGGGCTGGTACGGGTGGTCCGAGAAGGTGACGAGGTCGAGTCCGGCGCGCTCGGCGAGCTGGGAGAGGGCGACGACGGTGTCGGCCTGGTGGGCGGAGGGCGCGAAGCTGACGCTGAAGAGCAGCTCGTGGCCGTAGTCGGGCATGGGGGCTCCTTGGATGTGCCGTTCGCCGCCGGACTTTGGTTGGTATTGCGAACAGTTGGTAATAAGAACTAAATTAGTTCGTATTGTGAACCATTGTCAACTAGACTCGGTGCCGTGGCCGCGACGTTCACTACCGCCCTCGTACGTCTGGGGCACCTGGTGCAGCAGGTGTTCGGGGACGTCGGCAGGGACCAGGACCTTACGCCGCAGCAGGCGCAGCTGCTGTGCCTGCTCGTCGGCGGGCCGGTGGGGATGACGGAGCTGACGCGTACGCTGCACCTGGAGAAGTCGAGCCTGACGGGGCTCGTCGACCGGGCGGAGAAGCGGGGGCTCGTGGCCCGCACGCGTGATGCCCGGGATCGGCGGGCCTGGCTCGTCGAGCTGACCCCCGAAGGGGAGCGCGTCGGGGCGCTGGCGCACGACGGGGTCGAGGCACGGCTGGAGGCGTTGACGGGGGAGTTGCCGGTGGAGCACCGGGAGCTGCTGGCATCCGCCATCGACGGGATCCTCACCGAGTACGCCTCCACGACCGGCCGCCCCCGCCCTCAACCCGTCCGCACCCCTGCTACACCGGCCTGACCCCTGCGGTCACCGCCCTGACCCCGCCCCGCATCACCGGACCTGGCCCCTGCCCCCGCAGTCACCGCCCTGACCCCTGCCCTCCTTCACCGGCCTGACCTCCGCCCTCGCCGTCACCGGCCTGACGCCCCCGGCTTCGCGCGCCTGACGTGCCCCGCCGGTCGTCGGCCCCGTGATGCCCACGCTCGCCATGCCGCGGTGGTCGAGGGGGGCGCGTTGAAGTGCGGTGGCGCGGATCGGGCCGGGGAAAGTGCGCCCCCGGAAGGCCGGGGCGAGCCGGAAGCGGGGACGTCGGGCCCGGGGGCGTGGGTCAGGAGGTGAAGACGGTCGCGAGGAATGCCGTCAGGGCCTCGGTCACCTCCGTGGGGCGTTCGAGCGGCGGCAGGTGGCCCGTCTCGGGCAGGTCGATGCGCCGGGCGGCGGGGATGCCGGCCGTGAGGAGGTCGGACATCTGCTGGATGCCGGGCACGTCCGACAGGCCGTTGATCACCAGGGTGGGGGCGGTGATCTCGGGCAGGCGCGTCACGGCGGGCGGGACCAGGTGGCGTTCCGTGGATCGGGGGCCGGCCCAGGAGCGCTCGAACACCAGGCCGCACATCTCCACCGCCGACTCCCACACCTCGTCGGAGAGCGCGTCGCGGCCACGGTCGGGCCCGGCGGTCTGCCAGAGCGTGTGGGCCTCAGCCATCGCGCGTACGTCGGCGGGATCCACGTGGTCGGCGGTGCCGGCGCGGTAGCGGGCCAGGCGGTCGGCGGGCACCGAGCCGTGGACGCGCTCGCGCGCCTGGTCCAGCATCTCCTGCGGCCATGGGTGGCCGGCCAGGCCCGAGCTGATCAGGGCGAGCGCGGCCACCCGGGAAGGGGCGGCCAGGGCGACCTCGGTCGCGTACGCGCCGCCCATCGAGTTGCCGGCCAGCGCCGCCCGCTCGACTCCCAGCGCGTCCATGACGGCGAGCAGGTCCTCGTGATGGCACACCTCGCCCTCGGCGTCGCCGGACCGGCCGCAGCCCCGCCAGTCGTAGCGGATCACGCGGTAGCGCTCCGAGAGGACACGGAACTGCTGCTCCCAGAGGCGCATGTCGGTCGTCCCGCCGTGCACGAGCACGACGGTGCCCAGGGGGGTCGCGGGGCCGGCCTCCTCGTACGCGATCTTGACGCCGTCGATGATCAGCATGCCCGGCACGCTACCGCCGCGCGGGCCTGGAGGATCGCCCCGTTCGCCAGGGGCGCAGCCGCACGGGCTGGAGAATCGGCCTGTTCGCCAGGGGCGCAGCCGCACGGCCCGCATGAGTCCCGAGCACCGTCGAATCGCGAGCATCATTGACGCAGGCAAGCCACGTACGGACCACAGGTGAACCCATCCATGCTTCCAGAAGAACTCAGAGCCGCCCTGGACAAGGCCCTGTCCGGCTACGCGCCGCAGGAGCTGTCCGACTCCGTGGCGCGGCTCACCGAGCGTTACCGTACGAACGCCGCGACCGGCGGAGGCACCCACATCAGGTCCCGGGCCGACGTGGCCGCCTACGCCGCGTACCGGATGCCCGCCACCTACGCCGCCGCGGCCACGGCCATGCGTCAGGCGGCCGCCATGACCCCGGACTTCCGGCCAGGGAGCCACCTCGACGTCGGCGGCGGCACGGGGGCGGCGATCTGGGCCGCGGGTGAGACCTGGTCGTCCATCGAGCGGGTCACGGTCATCGAGCACGACCCGCAGATCATCGACCTGGGCAAGCGCCTCGCCCGTACGTCCGACGCCCTGCGCGGGGCCACCTGGCGGCAGGCGTCGGTGCGTCCCGGCCTCGACCGGCCCGCGGCCGACCTGGTGACCATGTCGTACGCCCTGGGCGAGCTCCCCCAGGACAAGCGCCGGGAGATCGTCCGCTGGCTGGCCGCGGACGCGGCCATGGTGATCGTCATCGAGCCCGGCACCCCGGCGGGTTACGCCACCGTCGCCGAGGCCAGAGAGGTCCTGGTCGACCAGGGGCTGAGCGTCGCCGCCCCCTGCCCCCACGACGGGCGCTGCCCGATCGAGCAGGGACGCGACTGGTGCCACTTCTCCGTCAGGCTGCCCAGGACGTCCCTGCATCGCCGGATCAAGGCGGGCACGCTCAGCTTCGAGGACGAGAAGTTCTCCTACGTGGCCGCCACGACGGTCCCGGGGGAGCGGGCCGACGCCCGGATCCTGCGCCACCCGGTCAAACGCAAGGGCGTGGTGTCCCTGCGGCTGTGCGCCGGGGAGGAGGGGATCCGCGACGTGATCGTGTCCAAGCGGCAGGGCGACCTCTACCGCGCGGCCAGGGACGCCGACTGGGGGGACGGCTGGGGCGACGACGGTTTGCGGCTCGGTCACGGAAATGGGCAAGGGGGCGGTTCCGGTTCGGCGGGTGGGCCATCCTTGGAGGATGTGGACGACTGATCTTCTTCATTCCCTCTATGCCCGGCGGCTGCGCCGTCAGGCCACGGCGGGTCCGCTGCCCCGCCACGTCGGTTTGATCATGGACGGCAACCGGCGCTGGGCCAGGCAGCAGGGTCTGGCGAGCCCGAGCATCGGCCACAAGTACGGCGCCGAGCACATCGACCACGTGCTGTCGTGGTGTGAGGGGCTGGGGATCGAGCACGTGACGGTGTTCCTGTGCTCGACGGAGAACCTTCAGCGCCGCGGAGACGAGGAGGTCGCCTACCTGTTGCGGGTGATCGAGGAGATGGTCGCCGAGCGGCTGGACCGGCCCGACGCGCGCTGGCGCGTCCACGTGGCGGGCCTGCTCGACATGTTGCCCGACACCACGGCGCGCGCGCTCAAGAGCGCCGTCGAGGCCACCCGTACGTGTGCCACCGGTTTCCACCTCACGCTGGCCATCGGGTACGGCGGCCGCCAGGAGGTGATCGACGCCCTGCGCGAGCTGCTGTACGAGCGGGCCGAGTCCGGGCAGTCCATGGTGGAGCTGGCCTCGACGTTGAGCGTGGACGACATCGCGCCCCACCTTTACACGGCCGGTCAGCCCGACCCCGACCTGGTGATCCGCACCAGCGGCGAGCAGCGCCTGTCGAACTTCCTGCTCTGGCAGTCCGCCTACTCCGAGCTGTACTTCTGCGAGGCCTACTGGCCGGCCTTCCGCGAGATCGACTTCCTGCGGGCGCTGCGCAGCTTCGCCGCCCGCCAGCGACGGTTCGGGGGCTGAGATGCTGGAACTCTTCGACCGGCAGCTGCGCCAGGAGGCCCGCGCCGACGGGCCGGACGCCAAGGTGGAGCGGGCCGGGAACGTGGTGCGGCAGGTCGCGCCCGAGCACGGCTGGAGCGGCGTGCTCTGGTCCGGCCTCGACGAGCGGAACGCGGACGCGGAGATCGCCGAGCAGGTGCGCTACTTCGGGGAGCTGGGGCGGCCCTTCGAGTGGAAGCTGTACGGCTACGACCGGCCCGGCGACCTCGACCGGCGCCTCCTGGCCGCCGGATTCACCCCGGAGCCCGCCGAGACGCTGATGATCGCCGAGATCGCGCGCCTGCCCCTCACAGGGGAGCCGCCCGAGGGGGTGCGGCTGGTCCCGGTGACCGGTCCCGACGGCGTGGAGCTGATGGCCGACGTCCACGAGAGCGCCTTCGGTACCCCTGACGCGCACTTCCGGGAACGGCTGCTCGACCAGCTCGCCGGGGGCGAGGTCGTCGCCCTCCTCGCGATGGCCGGTGACGTGCCGGTGAGCGCGGCCCGGATGGACCTGCACCCGGGCACCCGGTTCGCGAGCCTGTGGGGCGGCGGCACCGTGCCGGAGTGGCGCGGGCGCGGCATCTACCGGGCGTTGGTCGCCTACCGGGCCCGCGAGGCGGTCGCCCGCGGCTACGACCATCTGCAGGTGGACGCCTCCAGCCAGAGCCGTCCGATCCTGCTGCGGCTGGGGTTCGAGGCGATCACCACGACGACGCCGTACGTCCACGAGTGAGTACCCTTGATGACCTGACCGTATCCGCCGGAGGAGGCCCGCACGTTGCCTGGAACGAACCCGCGCGAGCTCGGCCTGCTGGCCGACTGCGAGAGCTGCTTCGGGCTCTGCTGCGTCGCGCTGCCGTTCGCGGCGTCGGCCGACTTCGCGGTGGACAAGAAGGCCGGGGAGCCCTGCCGCAACCTGCGTGAGGACTTCCGTTGCTCCATTCACGCGGAGCTCAGGGAGCGCGGCTTTCCCGGCTGCACCGTGTACGACTGCTTCGGGGCGGGCCAGAAGGTCTCGCAGGTCACCTTCCAGGGCACGAGCTGGCGGCAGGCGCCGGGCACGGCCGGGGAGATGTACGCGATCTTCCCCGTCGTGCGGCAGCTGCACGAGCTGCTGTGGTATCTGGCGGAGGCGCTGACGCTGGAGGCCGCCAGGCCCGTCCACGCCGAGCTGCAGGGCGCGTTCGACGCGACGGAGCGGCTCACCCGGGAGAGTCCGGACGCGCTGAAGAAGCTGGACCTGCCGGCGCACCGGGCCGAGGTCAACGTGCTGCTGCTGCGCACGAGTGAGCTGGTCCGGGCCGGGCGCAAGGGCAAGGAGCGCAGGGGAGCGGATCTGATCGGGGCCAAGCTGGCGGGCGCCGACCTGCGGGGTGCCAACCTTCGCGGGGCGTACCTGATCGGCGCGGATCTGCGGGGTGCGGACCTCCGGGATTCCGACCTGATCGGAGCCGACCTGCGGGGGGCCGACCTGGCGGGCGCGGACCTGTCGGGTGCGCTCTTCCTCACCCAGCCCCAGCTCAACGCCGCCACCGGCGACGCCGCCACCCGCCTCCCGGCCGCGCTCACCCGTCCCGCCCACTGGCCCGCCACCCGCTACGAACGGCCGTCCCGCGGCACGGGCCCCCGCCGCGACCCCGGCGCCACACGCGGCACGGCCCCCGCACAAGGGACCGGCTCCGATTCCGGCTCGGGACGGCGTTCGAGCCGCGGCTCCGGCCGCCGGCGCCGCGGCTGAACACCGCACCCGGCTGAACACCGGGAGCCGCTCCCGCGCTCGGCCACCCCGAGCCCTCCGATCTTCGCCACCTCGGGATCGGCAACGAGGACGAGACCACCGACGACTTCCGCCACCGCCACGCCTCCTGATCCGCGAATCAACTCGCTGATCAGTGCCTTGAAGCCCGCCGGGCTCGTCCATCGAGGCGGCTGAACCCGGTCCAGGACCGACGCGCCCACACCGGGAGCGCTCCAGCAGCACGTATACGTGTCGTCTACGGCTTCTGGATGCCTGCGCATTACTTTCTACTTAAAGATTCAATCTTCCCCAAGTAAAGGATCTCGACATGAGCAATCCAACCCGCAGGCAGGCACTCACCGCAGGCGCCGTCGGTGCTGTCGGGGCCGCCGCAGTGATCGCCCCCGCCCTGGCCGGCACCGCGTCCGCCGAGAGCGGCACGAGCGAGTCCAATCCGCTGTTCAGCCAGGAGAACTCCATGCTGGTACTGATCGACTACCAGCCCGAGATGGTCAACGGCGTCACCTCGATGAACAAGGACCTGCTCCAGCTCAACGTCAAGGCCCTGGCCCGGATCGCCCGGCTGCTCAAGATCCCCACCGTGCTCACCACCGTGGGCGTCAAAGCGGGGGTCAACCACCCCACCATCCCCTCGCTGCGCGAGGAGGTGCCCACCCTCACCGAGTACGACCGCATGAACATGAACGCCTGGGAGGACGAACCAGTACGCCGTGCCATCAAGGCGACCGGGCGCCGCAACATCGTCTTCGCCGCGTTATGGACCGAGATCTGCCTCGCCTTCCCCGTCGTGCACGCCCAGCGCGACGGCTATCGGACCATGGTCGTCACCGACGCGGTCGGCGGCACCAGCCCGGCCGCGCACGAGGCGGGCATCCAGCGCGTGATCCAGGCGGGCAGCATCCCCAACTCCTTCCTCGGCATTCTCGGCGAATGGATCCGAGACTGGTCCGACCCCCGCTCCGACGCCGGGCGCGAGGTCGTGCCCTGGTACTGGGCGGAACTGGCCGAACTCGACCTGGGCTGAACCGGCCACGCGGCACCCGGACCTGGCCGGCCGCCTGCCAGGTCCTCGTCGCCGGCTCCGGACGATCTGGACGCGCAGGAGACCGATGCGCCGGCCGGGTCCGTCCTCACCCGCGCTCAGCCGCCGTGGACACCTCACCCCGTCGTCACGCTGCGAGGCAGCGGACGTCAAGGGTGTCAGGGCTTCAGGACGCGGTAGCGCAGGTGGGTCACGGACCCGGTTCCCGCGACGGGTTCCCCCTCGGGGATCAGCTCGGCCCGCTCCCCGGCGAACAGCGGCGTGCCCGCCCCCATCAGCAGGGGGACGAGGTGGAGCCACACCTCGTCGAGCAGGCCCGCCGTGAGCACCTGCCGGGCGACGTCCGCACCCAGCACCAGAACGTCCTTGTCCCCGGCGGCATCCTTGGCACGTCGGACTGCGGCCTCCAGCCCGTCGAAGGCGAACGTCCCGCCGTTGTCGCCGAGGAGGTCCTCCCTGGTCCGGTGGGTGACTACGAAACTCGGGACGCCGGGCCACGGCGTGCCACCCCACGGGACCACGCCGAGGTCGAAGGTACGCCGTCCGATGACGACGGCTCCCACCGCCGCGTCCACCTGCCGGCGGATGTCGAGGTCGACCCCTTCCCCGGCCATCCACTCGTGCAGTCGTTCGCCACCGTCCCCCATGGGCTCCTCCTTCCGGACGTTCGGTCCCGCCGTGAACCCGTCCAGGGACATCGACACATCCAGCACTACCTTGCTCATCGCGCGCCTTCCTTCGATCCACCGGCGTCGCCATCCGGCGCCGTCACGAGAAGGTCGGAGCCGATCCGGCCGTCTCGACATCACGACGCAAAGATCGGTGGAAATGATGGGGCAGGATCGCCGAGCGCTACACCGATCCCGACGGCGACCATGCTGGCGCCGTCCGCACCGTGGCCACCGTCTCGGCCATCCCGGCCGCGACCGGCGCTCCCAGCGTTCGACTGGTGGTGGCGGTGAGCGCTTGTCCCGGACCCTGGCCCGCACAGGCGGATGATCTTCGTAGGGGGACGAAAGGCCGGGTGCCTCGCGGTGCGTGGGGCCGCCGTCAAGGCGTACCGGGTGGAACCGTCAGTGCGAGTTCACAGAGCCTCACCCTTGAGCAGGGAGCCGACCCATGCGTCCACCCGGATTCCTCGGTGCAGAAGTCGCTTCCGGAGCGTGGCCTCCACGGTGAAGCCTGCCTTCTCCGCAACTCGGCGGGAAGCCCGGTTGCCTACCTCGGCGCGCCACTCGATCAGTTCCAGACCATGCGCGCGGAAGGCCCACCGGCACACAGCTCGCACCGCATCGGTCGCAACGCCACGTCCGCGGGCTTTCGGATCAACCCAGTATCCGATCTCGGCCGTGCCCGGTGCGCCCAACCACAGACCCACGCGGCCAAGGCGTTCTCCCGTGGACGCCTCCTCGGCGAGGAACTCCAGACGCTGTCCGCTCTGCGCGCCGGCGATGGCCAGCTGCTCCACGAAGAACGCCGCATCTTCCATGCGGTAAGGCGACGGCAACTCCACGAAGTACTGCAAGGCCGGGTCCAGGGACACCTCATAAACCCACGGGATGTCCGCCGGCCTGAACGGCCGCAAGGCAAGCCAGCCTGCTTTGATCCCATTTCGCTCCATGGCGCGATCTTCGTCGGCCGGCCCACTGGCGCGCAATGCGATAACAGCCGAGCCCCGGGACAGGTGGGCGAGGCGCCTCGCAGACCGATTCTGATGGCGCCCCTGGTCAGGTGAGCGTGGTGGTGTCCCCAAGGGACTCCAGCAGGTCGCGCAGCGTGTGGGCGAGCTCGTCCCGGCGCTCCTTCGGCAGGGCAGAGAGCACGCGGTCCTCCGTCGCGACATGGTCCGGCAGGGACCGGTCGATCAGGGCGTACCCCTCGTCGGTGAGTGTCACGTAGACCACCCGCCCGTCGGCCTCGCTGGGCGTGCGGGTCACCAGCCCCCTGGACTCCAGGCGGTCGAGCCGCTGCGTGATCGCCCCCGACGTGACCATGGAGGCCCGCATCAGCTCGGCCGGCGTCAGCCGGTGCGGCGGGTCGCTGCGGCGCAAGGTGGCCAGCACGTCGAAGGAGGCCCGGTCGAGCCCGTGCGCGGCGAACGTACGGCCCAGCTCCGCGTCGATCAGCCGGATCAGCCGCGAGAGCCGGCCGATCACCGCCATCGGCGAGACGTCCAGGTCAGGGCGCTGGGCGTCCCATTGCTTGAGTATCAGGTCGACGTGATCAGCCACCACTCCAGCCTAACGATGCCTTAGCGGTGAGGTAAATCACCTCGCCAAGTAACTTAGCGCTGAGATACTTTGTCTTAGTGCTAAGAAATCAATCGGGAACCGTCCTGCTGACCGCGCTGACCCCCGCCATCTGGGGGACCACGTACCTCGTCACGACCGAGCTGTTGCCGCCCGGCCGCCCCCTGCTGGCCGCCGTGATCCGCGCGCTGCCCGCCGGGCTCCTCCTGGTCGCCATCACCCGCCGCCTGCCCGCGGGCATCTGGTGGTGGCGCGCCCTGGTGCTCGGCGCGCTGAACATCGGAGTGTTCTTCGCGCTGCTGTTCGTGGGGGCGTACCGGCTGCCCGGAGGGGTGGCCGCCACCGTGGGCGCCATCCAGCCCCTGCTGGTCGCGTTGCTGTCGGCCGGGCTCCTGGCTGAGCGCCTGTCCATGCGTACGACGCTGGCCGCCGTGGCGGGCGTGGCCGGGGTGAGCCTGCTCGTGCTGCGGGCCGACGCCCGGCTGGACGCGCTCGGCGTGGCCGCGGCGCTCGGCGGCGCCGTCGTGATGGCCTTGGGCGTGGTGCTGAGCAAGCGCTGGCAGTCGCCCGCGCCGCTGCTGGCCACCACCGGCTGGCAGCTCGTGGCCGGCGGCCTGCTGCTGCTCCCGGTGGCGTTCCTCGTCGAGGGCGCGCCGCCGGCCACCCTGACCAGCGCGAACCTCGCCGGGTACGCCTACCTCACGATCATCGGATCCGCGCTCGCCTACGTCCTGTGGTTCCGGGGCCTGCGGCTGCTGTCGGCGACCAAGGTCACGTTCCTGGGCCTGCTCAGTCCCATGGTCGCCACCGCGCTCGGCTGGCTCGTCCTCGGCCAGGAGCTCACCGCGGCCCAGGCGCTCGGCGCGCTCGTCGTCCTGGCCGCCCTGGTCGTGGCCCAGCGCCAGCCCGCCCGCAAGTCGGCCGAGACGCCCCGCATCCTTGCTGGAAAGGAGTCCTGACATGCGCATCACCGTCTTCGGAGCCGCCGGAGCCGTGGGCGGCAGGGTCGTGGCCGAGGCGCTGGCGCGCGGCCACGAGGTCACCGCCGTCGTCCGCGACCCCGCCCGCTTCCCCCTGCTGCCTCCCGCCGCGCACGCCCGCGCCGGCGACGCCTCGGACGCCGGGAACGTGGCCGCGCTCAGCGCCGGGCAGGACCTCGTCATCAGCGCCACCCGGCCCGCGCCCGGCCACGAGGCCGACCTGGTCACGACCGCGAAGGCGCTGCTGGCCGGGGTGGCGAGGACCGGCGTGCGGCTGCTGCTCGTCGGCGGCGCGGCCGGGCTGACCGTGCCGGGCGCCGGCGGCCTCACCGTCGTCGAGACCCCGGACTTCCCGCCCTCGTGGCGACCCATCGCGCTGGCCTGCAACGCCCAGCTGGAGGTCTGCCGGGCCGAGCCGGGCGTCGACTGGGCGTACGTGAGCCCGCCCGCGCTGCTGGAGCCGGGGGAGCGTACCGGACGCTACCGGCTCGGCGGCGACGAGCTGCTGGTGGACGCCGAGGGCAGGTCGGCGATCTCCATGGAGGACTTCGCCGTCGCGCTGCTCGACGAGGCCGAGCGCCCCCGGCACCACCGCGCCAGGTTCACGATCGGCTACTGAACCGCCGTCTCACAGGGTCACGGGCAGCGACGTCAGGCGCCAGGTGCCGGGGTCGGGCATGTGCCGCACCTCGCCGGCGAGCGCCAGGCCGGGGAAGCGGCGCAGCAGGGCGCCGATCGCGATCCCGGCCTGTACGCGGGCCAGCGAGGCCCCGACGCAGAAGTGCGGCCCGTGCGCGAACCCGAGATGCCCCGACTCCTCGCGCCGCAGGTCGAACCGGTCCGGCTCGTCGAAGGCGCGCGGGTCGCGGTTCGCCGAGGCGATCGAGGCCGTGACCGGCACGCCCTTGGGAACGGTCACGCCGCCGATCTCGATGTCCTCCGCGGTGAAGCGGGGGATGGTCAGCAGCTGCGGCCCGCACCAGCGCATCAGCTCCTCCACCGCCCGCGGCATGAGAGCGGGGTCGGCCCGCAGCGCGGCGAGCTGGCCGGGGTGGGACAGCAGGGCGGCGACGGAGTTGGCGATGAGGTTCGTGGGCGTCTGGCCGGCCATGACGAGCGTCCAGACCATGGTGATCAGCTCGGTCTCGGAGAGCCGGTCGCCGTCCTCCTCCATGACGCGGGCCAGGTCGGAGATCAGGTCCTCGCCCGGCTCCGCCCGGCCCCTGGCGACCGCGGCGGTGGCGCCCTCGAGGATCCGCGGGATGGCGTCCCGGAAGCTCTCGCCGTGCCCGGC
>NZ_JBSFTC010000087.1:0-37778 GCF_053590415.1 Nonomuraea sp. NPDC003201 | reverse complement strand
AATCTACATGCGGATTTCGTCGCCGTTACATAGTCGATCTGCGGATACCGATTTTCTTGCATATTGCTGCGGCGTGATGAGCGCACCGGCCAGGTCCAGGGCCCTGTTCGCCTGGGTGACCGCTTCATCGAAACGGCCCGCGAGCAGCTCCAGGCGGGCCTCCAGCGCCGAGGCGTCCGCCGCCCAGGCCAGATGACCGTGGCCGAACATGTCCTTGCGTGCCTGGCGGAGCATCGTCCGTGCCTCGTCCAGCCGGTGGATGTCGACGAGCACGGCGACGGTGGCCAGGCAGGCCTCGTAGCGGCGGTCCTCGGGCGCGTCGGCGGCGGCCAGCCGCCCGGCGCTCTCCGCCAGGGCCAGCGCGGCCGTGAGCCTGCCCTCGTGCCGCTCGGCGGTGGCCAGGGCGACCAGCGCGGCGGTCCTGGCTGCGGGACCGTATCGATCCGTTCCGTCGATGACCTCCTGCGCGAACGACCGCGAGCCGGCGTCCTCCCGCAGGCGCACCGTGGCGTACAGACGCACGAGGGTCGCCCGCTCGTGTACGTGGCGGGGTAGACCCGGCACGGCCAGCACCGTCTCGGCCTCGCGGATCGCCTCCTCACCCCGGCCCGTCAGGTACATGGTGTCCGCGAGCAGGCAGCGCAGTTCGGCCACCCCGTACACGGAGCCGTGCTCGGCGAGGCGGCCACGCACCATCTGCTCGGCCTCGTCCAGCCGGCCACTGGCGACCGCCGCGTCTATGTCGGAGGAGGCCGGGCCGGTGAGCAGGCCGGCCGACCCCGGCCGCTCAGAGCCCATGAGAACGCCGGACTGGTCGAGCAGGGTCTGCCGCACCGATGAGGGGATGCCCGCGGCGACGACGTCCCCGACGAGTTCGTGACGGAAGGTGAGGCCGTGCTCGGTCACGAGGAGGATGCCCGCGGCCGTGGCCTCCTCCGTCATCGGGAGCAGCGCGGCGGGCGTGGTGTCCAGCAGCGACGCGGCGTGCTCCAGCGGCAACGAACGGCCCAGCACCGCGATCGTCTCCATCAGGCTCCTGGCCTCCGCGCTCAGCGTGTCGATCCAGCGCCGCACCACCATCCGCAGCCGGTCGGGCACGCGGGCCCGCGCCGCGTCCCCCAGCAGCCCTTCCTCGCGCAGCCCCGCGAACAGCTCGGTGATCAGTAGCGGATTGCCTCCGGCGGCCGCCGCCAGCGCCCGCGTCGCCGGGTCCGGCGACCGCCCGAGCGTGTCCTGCGTCAGCGCCGCGACCGCGTCCGGTGACAGCGGCGCGAGCGTCACCCTGTCGGCCCCCTCCCGTTCCAGGATGTCGAACAGCGACACGGCCTGGCCCCCGTCCAGCACTGTCGAGCGGCTCATCATCCAGCCGATGGGCCAGTTGGCCAGCCGATCGTGCAGGCTGTGCAACGTCCTCAGCGTCACCAGGTCCGCCCGTTGCAGGTCGTCGAGCGCGGCCAGCACCGGTGACGTGGCCAGCTGCTCGAACCCTGCCCGCAGCCGCTCCAGGACCGGCAGACCGAAGCGGGCGGCGGCGTCGCCCGCTTCCGGCTCAGAGCGCAGATCGAGGGCCTCCAGCAACATGCCGCACGGGGCGACCTCGCCCAGCTCCTCCACCCTGCCGTGGACAACCCCGATGCCGCGTTCGGACGCCTCGGCGACGGCTTCGGCCAGCAGCCGGCTCTTCCCCGATCCGGGTTCTCCGTCCACCAGCAGCGTCCCGCCCGCACCTCGCCGCAACACCCGCAGCAGGCCATCGACGTGACGCCACTCCCGATCGCGTCCCCGCATGCTGTCCCTCCCATGACCGCCTGCCACGACGGGGAACGGTGAATCCCAAGCCCGCCAAGATCTTTCACACCCGCGGGGCACCACTACCCGGCTGGGGGATGTGACCTCCCGTCCGCCGCGCCGAGCCTTGAGCCGAGGCCTGCCCGAGGATGTAAGGAAGGGGTGAAGGAGATGGCGGAGACCGGTTATGCGCCGTTCAACCGTACGGTCGACAAAACGAACCGCGTGCTGCGAGAGATCGAGGAGGCGCACGGCTGGACCCCCGAGCACCGCAACCAGTCCTACGCCGCCCTGCGCGCCGTGCTGCACGCCCTGCGCGACCGGCTGACCGTGGACGAGAGCGCCCACCTCGCCGCCCAGTTGCCGCTGCTGATCCGCGGGGTCTACTACGACGGCTGGCGGCCGAGCAAGGTGCCGGTCAAGGCCGATCGCGAGGAGTTCCTCCACCGCGTCTGCGGCGAACTGGCCTTCGACCTCCAGGAGAGCGAGGAGGACCTGGTCAAGAAGGTTTTGCAAGCGCTCAGGAAGCACATTACCGATGGCGAGTGGGAGGACGTGAAGTCCACCATGCCGAAGGATTTGACCTCGATCCTGCCCTGATCGCCGGCCTGAACTCCGATTGGCGACTGCATCGGCCGGGGGTACCTTGGCTGCGGGGGCTCGTTGGGATGTTGGAGCGGTGAGGTCTGGGTCCAGGGGACGCGCGGGGAAGCGCGTCATATCGGTGAGGCGCGTGCTGACATCGCTGGGGGCCGGGGTCGTCATGGCGGCCGGTGCCTGGCGGCTGGGGGTCCCGGAGTTGTCGCCGCTGCTCGGCTGGGGTGTGGCCGCGACGGTGGGCCTGGTCTGGGTGTGGCTGATCAGCTGGCCCAAGGATCACCATGACACCAAGCGGTTGGCCGAAGAGGAGGGCGACGCTCGCTCCACCGACACCGGCGTGCTGATCGGCGCGGTGGCCAGCCTGGGGGCGGTGGCGCTCGCCCTGGTCCGCGCCGCCAGTCACACCCCGCTGACGACGGCCCTGGTCATCCTGAGCGTGGTGACGGTCGTCGTGTCGTGGGGCCTGGTGAACACGGTGTTCGCCTTCAAGTACGCCAGGCTCTACTACGTGGACGAGGACGGCGGCATCGACTTCGGGCAGGAGGACCCGCCGGCGTACAGCGACTTCGCCTACCTCGCGTTCACGATCGGCGTGACCTTCGGCGTCACCGACAACCGTGTGGTCAGCACGCACATCCGCAAGGTAGCCCTCGCGCACGCCCTGCTGTCCTACTTCTTCAACACCGGCATCCTGGCCGTGGCCATCAACCTCGTCACCGGCCTGGGCCAGTGACCCCTGGTCAGGGCGATCCGCTCGGGGTAGGGCCTGGACATGCGTATCGCCCTGGTCGCCGATCCTGACCTGCCCACCGAGCTGGCTGTGAGGGCGGCGCGCGACCTACCCGGCCGGTTGCGGGAGCGGCTCGGCCCGGGCTTCGACTGGCAGGTGTGCGCGCACACCGCTCCCCTGGCGGCGGAAGAGCAGGTCGACATCTCAGCCATGCTCACCGCTGTCCGACCGCACCTGCCCGAGTCCGGCTGGGACGTCGGGATATTCCTCACCGACCTCCCTCGCCGGCTGGGCCTGGACGCGGTGAGCGCGGAGGTCAGCACCGGCGACCGCGTCGCCCTGCTGTCGTTGCCCGCCCTCGGCACCTTTCACCTGGCCGGCCGGACCTTGGAGGCCGTGGTGAACGTCGTCGGCCTGCTCGTCCTCCCGCCCACCGGCCGTGACCGCCTCCCTGCGATCGGCCGCAGGGTGGAAGGAGACACCGAGCCCGGCCGGGTCGTCCCCGATCGCTACGTCATGCCCGGCCTGCGCGGGCGGGTGCGCCTACTCGCCGGCATGGTGCGGGCCAACCGCCCATGGCGGCTGTTCACCTCGTTGTCACGGGCGCTGGCGGGCGTGTTCGCCACCGCCGCGTTCGGCGTGATCAACGACACCGCCTGGCAGCTCTCCGCCGCGCTGGACACCTGGCGGCAGTCGCTGATCATGGTGCTGTCCATCCTCGCTCTCGCCGCATGGATCATCGTCGACCACGAGTTGTGGGAGCGTCCCGGCGGCAAGGTGCCCAAGGCCCGTGCCCACCTCTACAACACCGTCACCCTGATCACCATCACACTGGGCGTGCTCTGCCTTTACGCGGTGCTGTTCGTGGTTCTCACCGGGGTCGGCGCGCTTGTGCTGGCCCCCGCCCCGTTCTCGCAGACGCTGAACCATCGATCGGGCGTCACCGACTACCTGGCGCTGGCCTGGTTCCTGACCTCCAGCGCGATGGTGGGCGGCGCCTTCGGCTCCGGGCTCGAGGACGACGGGACCGTTCGCAAAGCGGCCTACGGCCAGCGTCAGCGCGACCGGCTCGCAGAACAACAGAACGTCTGACTGGGCTTGATCCGGTTTGACGGACATCCGAGATCAGGGGCTCGTCCCCGGAAGGATGTCCAAGATGGAGAGCATGGGGAAGAAGCCGCGTCCTCGCCGCTCGTTCACGCCGGAGTTCGAAGCCGAGATCGTCGAACTGTGCCGGCGCGGTGACCGCTCGGTCGGGCAGGTGGCCAAGACTTCGACCTGACCGAGACCGCGGTGCGGCAATGGGTCCGCCAGGCCGAGGTCGACACCGGCCGCCGGGACGGGCTCATCAGCAGCGAGCACCCAGGCGGGGCTGAGGTAGGCCATGTCCTGGCCGAACTAGCACTTCGGGGTCGGATGATCAGTCAACACGACGGAAGGCCGCGCGGTAGTCCCTTGGGCGTCGTCCGGTGTGTTTGGCGAAGAGGGCGGCGAACGTGCTGGGATCCCTGTACCCGACCGCGGCGGAGATGCCGGCGACGGTTCGGTTCGTGGTCTCAAGGAGGTGGCGGGCGCGACGGACACGCGATGACCGCAGGTACTCCAGCGGGCTCTGGCCGGTCTCGTGCGCGAAGCGCCGCAGCAGCGTCCGAGTGCTGACCTTGAACGTGTCCGACAACGCGGCGAGGTCGTATCGCGCGGCAAGGTTCTGGTCGAGCCATCGCATGACCTTGTGGGAGAACGCGTTTCCGGGCTGCGGAAGAAGTCGCGCGTCCACGTATGGAGTCTGGGACGATCGCGCATCGTCGACGAGCGCCACCCGCGCGGTTGTCCGTGCCACGCCGGCGCCGCTGTGTTGGCGGATCAGATCCAGCGCGAAGTCGTACATGGCACTGAAGGCCGCCGTCGTCGTCACCCCCGTGTCGGTGACGACCAGACACTCGGGTCGGACGTCAGCGTCCGGACAGCGTCGAGCCAGTTCGTCCGCGAGGAGCCAGGCTGTCGTAGCCCGGCGTCCGTCGAGGAGTCCAGCCTCGGCGAGGAGAAACGCACCGACACAGATCGAGACGACGGCAGTGCCCCCAGCCGCGTGTGAGCGGATCGCCGCAATTTCAGCGGCGAGGGGTGCGAGCTTCGCGTCGACATCCAGGCTCGGCAGGAGCTCGAACCCTGGCACGACAAGAACATCCACCTCGCGCAGCGGAGAGACGTCCAATGCCGCACCACCCGATGCGGTGACCCGACGACGAGGCGAAACGATCGACACCTCGTATCCGGGGCCGTCCGGTCCGGCAACGTGCGTGGCCATCGTCAGGAGATCGGGGACGCCGAACACCTCGGACGCGAAGCAGCCTGGATAGGCCAGGACGCCAACCCGCAGCGTGCTCACGCTCGCCTCCTCACCGCCGGCCTACGGCGAGATTACCCCCAAACGTGGCGATCTGGCCTCTCACTGTGTGCGGGGGCATTGGTCCACGCTGTCACCATGAGCGCTGCCAGCGGACGACTTGACGACATGATCACGGACTTCTCCCGCCGACTCGTGGACGTGGAGGGGGTGGAGAAGACGGTGTACATCGCGGGTTCCGGGCCGGCCGTCGTGTTGATGCCGGAGATGCCCGGCATCAGTCCTGACGTCCTTCGACTGGCGCGGTGGCTGCGGGATGCGGGCTTCACCGTCTATGTCCCCTCACTCTTCGGGATCGACGGTGCCTACCCCACGGTCGAGGGTGGTACGGAGGTCGTCCGCCGCGCGTGTGTCAGTGCCGAGTTCCGTGCGTTCGCCGGGGGCGGGACCAGCCCCGTCACGGCATGGCTACGTGGGCTCGCGCGCCAAGCCCACACCGAATGCGGCGGTCCGGGAGTCGGCGCGATCGGACTGTGCTTCACCGGCAACTTCGCTCTCACCATGGCGCTTGAGCCGGCTGTCATCGCGCCGGTGGTCAACCACCCGTCGCTGCCGCTGGACGACCCTGCCGGACTCGAGATCAGCGACGAGGACGCGCACGCGGTCCGAGACCGCATCACGCGCGACGGGCTGAAGGTTCTCGCCTACCGCTTCGACGACGACCGCTGGTGCACCGGCCAGCGCTTCGCCGCCTACCAGGCACTCCTCGGTGACGCCTTCGACGGTCGTGTTCTTCCGGGCGGTTCCGCGAACACCAGCCCGCCACCGTTCTTCGGCGACGTGGTCGGGACCCCCCACAGCGTTGTCACCGCCCACCTCGTCGATGAGGAAGGACATCCCACGCTGAAGGCCAGGGACGAGATCGTCGCCTTCCTGACCGACCGTTTGAGCCCGTTCGGACATTTTGAGACGGCATCCGGGGTGCCAAGGTGATCGCTCACTGCTTGAGTGAGGCCGGGGCATATGCGCGGGGCATGTGCGCTCTTGGGCGTGACCAGGTCGCAGCGCCGCCACATCCTCCGCACGGGCCGTGTTGCGGTTGGAAGCGGGACACAGCCAGGCGTCTTTCAGGCGGTGCAGGGCTCGACGGCGTGATGCGGGAAACGATCATTGCTTTTGCGGGCGGGTAGCCGGGAGGGATCTCACCTCCCGGCTCTCCCACAGATCCGTACGTAAACCTCTCGATTTATACGGCTCTTGTCACCCTGGTCACCAGACGGCGGGCATGGTGACGATCCAGCGCCAGTGCGCGAACAGCCTCGGGTACTGCTTGGTGACCCTCAGCCACGCCTGGTGGGCCTTCTTTCTTGCCCGCAGCCGTTTGTACTACAGCTTCGACCGATAGAAGTGGCCGTAGTACCGCATCCAGCCCGCCACGATCGGGTTGATCGCCTTAGCGAGCTCTTGCTCAGTGAGGTTGACCCGCTGGTACAGCCGCCATCCACGAACGACGGCACCGAGCCTTTTGAGGGCGTCATTGCTGATCGCAGGCAGGAAACTGAGAAACCGCCTCCCGTACTTGTCCTGCGCCTGCCTCGGCTGGAACGTGAACAGTTCACCAACGACGCCCCGGTCGGGTCCGGGCCCTTCACCTTCGCCGGCCGTTGACGGTGAACGCCACGTCGGCCGCGCTGACCGGTTCCCCGTCGCTGAACCGCATTCCTGGCCGCAGGGTCGCGGTCACTCGGTCTCCGCTGACCTTGATCGATGTCGCGGCCCAGTTACGCAGCTCGCCGTCCGGTCCGATCCGCACCAGGCTGTCGTAGATGTGCGACAGCGGTAGCTGCGCCTCGGTGGTCTCCAGGGTGACCGGGTTCAGCGTGGGCGGCTCGTAGATCGCTGTTGCGGTAGCCGGAGACGTTGGAGCCCGCGGTCCCTGCGCTGGCCGAGGTGAACCTCGCCAGGATGTTGTCCGGGTCGAGCCGGTCGGGAGTGGGGTCGTAGACCACGAGGTAGGCGTCGAAGTCCTTGCTGGTGAAGGCCCGGCGGGTCACCTCGGCGCCGCGGACGGCGAGCAGCTCGGCCGGGATGCCCGCCTGCTGCCATGCTTCGACGATCAGGCGGGCCTGCTCGTAACGACGCGGATCCTCGGCCGAGGTCTTGGTCAGTAACTTCACGGCCGGCACCCGCGTGCGGCCGGACACGTCGTCGGCGATCGGCTGGTATTTCGCCGCACCGGGGTCGCCCGCACCTTGAGCGCCGCTGGTGCACGCGCCGCAGGCCAGTGCCAGCGAGCCCACCAGGGCCAGGCCCAGCATTCTTCGAAATGGGCGCACTTCGACTCCTCTCGCGTGGGGGCGCGATAGGCGGTGGGGGCACCTGTGTTGAGGGAACGCGGGACGGCATGACTTCATCAGCCGAACCGCAGAAGCAATTGTCGGGGAAATGAATGAATCATGGCGGCGATACCGCCGCACCCGAAGACCTTCTACTCAAAGTAGATTGCACGCGAATCGCATGTCAACATAGGACTTTAAGATGGGAACAGTTCCCAACTGCGAGGAGCGCGCCGTTTAACCCCATATTTCATCCGGATGACAGAGAGACTACCTCGGCAACATCCCGCATGGGGCCCACCGGGCAGGGTCGTGCGCACTGGAGAGGACCTGCCCACTGGTAGTGGCCTCGAGCATGCAGGTGCCCTCACCAGGGCAGGATGGGGTCACCCGAGAGCCGATATGTCAGGAGATCTTGATCGGGTAAGCGATATTACCCTATGACATGCTGCATATCGGGCCAAAATGAGAGCTTTCTCGCGCGTGTTTCCTGCTCGACGAAGGCCCATGAACGCTGGATGCGTCTCGCATCTGCCTCCAGCTCCCTCCTCGTACCAAGACGCTCTTGCGATGGCTGCGCAACTGTACACAGCACGCAGATGCCGCCCATTCCGATTTAACTGGATTTATTACCGAACCCTTGCGCGTTCCACAAAAGTTGAGCTTAACTCCAGATATAGGCGCGTTTACGCTGACTGGAGGAATGCAGATAATGCCCGAACGTGTGCTGCTTATTGGTGTGTACGGGATGGAACTGGTGGAGTGCGGAGGAGCCCTGGCGGCCAACGTCGCCGCGGGCGGCCAGTCGTTCGCCACGCTCATGCTGTGCCGCGAGCGCATGCGCGCGGATGTGAGCAAAGCGGCGGACGTGCTCGGCGTCGAGGTCGACTTCCTGGGGTTCCGCAACGGGTTCGTGGCGGTGGACGAGGAGCACAAGCGCGCCCTGGTCCGCGCGATCCGCACAGTCCGCCCGACGATCGTCATCACCCAGGACCCCGAGCACTCCCTGGCCGATCTCGACCCCGATCGACGGCCCGCGATGACACTCATCCTCGAGGCTCTGGGGCTGGCCTCCAGGAACTTCGCCGAGGACGACGACCTGAAGCCGCATCCGGTTCCGACCATCTACTACATGACCCCTTCGCGTCCCAACTGCGTGGTCGACATCGCCCCGCACTGGCAGCAGAAGGTGGCCGCGATGGACATGCTCGAGTCGCAGATGGAGTTCTCCGGGCGCCACTGGACCGAGCAGCTCACCCCTGCCGACCTCGAAGCCCTGGTGCCCGGCTTCGCCGAGTTGGACAGCGACCTCGAGCGCGGACGAGCTGTCCATCAGGCCCTGGACAAAGCCGTACACATCTACCACGGCATCGGTCATCACGGACGTTACGCCTTCGCGGAGCCCTACCGTCGGGAAGGCGATTTCCACCTGCCCACCTTGGTCCGCTGACGGCGATCGGACATCTCCATGACGCAACAAGACCAGCATTCAGCGCGCGAGCACGACCGCGACCACGGACACGAGACCGAACACGGGCACGGACACGGGCATGGGCATGGTCACGGAGCCGGCCGGGGCCTCTGGTCGGGGGTGCGGCACCTTTTCACGCCTCATTCCCACGACGCCTCGGATTCTCTGGACGACGCGCTGGAGGCCAGCGGCGAAGGCATCCGTGCGCTGAAGATCAGCCTGATCGGCCTCGGCGTCACCGCCATCCTGCAGGTGGTGATCGTCGCGATCAGCGGATCGGTGGCCCTGCTCGCCGACACCGTCCACAACTTCGCCGACGCCCTCACCGCAGTGCCGTTGTGGTTCGCCTTCGTTCTGGGACGGCGTGCCGCCAACCGCCGCTACACCTACGGCTACGGCAGAGCCGAGGACATCGCCGGGATCTTCATCGTGCTGACCATCGCGGCGTCGGCCGCCCTGGCCGGCTACGAGTCGATCAAGAGGCTCTTCGATCCACAGGAAATCACCAACGTGGGCTGGGTCTTCGCCGCTGGTCTGATCGGGTTCGCCGGCAACGAGCTCGTGGCCGTCTACCGGATCCGGGTCGGCCGACGCATCGGCTCGGCGGCTTTGGTCGCCGACGGCCTCCATGCCCGCACCGACGGGCTCACGTCCCTGGCGGTGGTGTTCAGCGCGGCCGGCGTCGCGCTGGGGTTCCCGCTGGCAGACCCCATCGTCGGGCTGATCATCTGTGCCGCCATCGTCATGGTCCTGGTCACCGCGGCCAAGGAGATCTACCGGAGGCTGATGGACGGCGTGGATCCTGCGCTGATCTCCCGCGCCGAGGAGGTCCTCGCCTCCGTGCCCGAGGTCACCGCGGTGCACACCATCCGCATGCGGTGGGTCGGTCACCGGCTGCGCTCGGAGGTGTCCATCCAGGCCGCCGAAAGCCTCTCCTTCGCCGAAGCTCATCAGGTCGCCAATCAGGCGAGAGATGCCCTGCTCCACGGCGTACCGAAACTGGTCGATGCGCTGGTCCACGTCAGCCCTGCCACTCCGCCGCCCGTCATGGCCGACGGCACCGCAGCCCACCTGTGAGGCCCGTCCCGCCTCGCAGGCGGGACAGCCGGCCGGTACGCCCCGGTTGGCTACGGTGGGTACGCATCGGCTAGCGTCCAAGACAGCGCGCACGGGCGCGGGGCCCCGCGCGCCATCCGGTGCCAGCCGGGGCACGGCACGATGGGAAGGAACGATGACAGCGAACCCGGGCAAGTCTCGCTGCACGCCTGAAGGGGGACGGACCCGGTGAGTGTGGCTCTGGGCCTGCTGGCCGTCTTCCTGCTCACCGCGGCCACCGGCTACTTCGTCGCTCAGGAGTTCGCCTACGTCAGCGCCGACCGCCTCGCCCTGTCCGCGCAGGCCGCATCGGGCGACAAGAAGGCGGCCAAGGCCGTCAAGGTGATGGAGCGGCTGTCGTTCATGCTGTCCGGGGCGCAGCTCGGCATCACCGTCACCGCGCTGGTGGTCGGTTTCATCGCCCGCCCCGCGCTGGCCGAGCTGATCGCGCCAGGGCTGACCGCGCTCGGCATGCCGTCGGGCATGGTCGGGGCGGTGGCCCTGGCGATCGGCTTCGCAGTGGCCACCGTCATCCAGATGGTCTTGGGCGAGCTCGCCCCCAAGAACCTCGCCCTGGCCAAACCCGAACCGCTCGCCCGCGCCCTGGCCACCTCCACCCTGATCTACCTCACCGTCGCCGGCCCGATCATCAAGCTGTTCGACGCCGCGGCCAACAAGCTGCTGCGGGCTGTCGGCATCGAGCCCGTCGAGGAACTCCACCACGGCGCCACCCTGGAAGAGCTCGGCCACATCATCGGCGAGTCCGAAGCCCACGGCCACCTGCCCGGCAGCCACGCCGACGTGCTGGAGCGGGCACTGGCCTTCTCCGACCACACCGCCGAAGAGGTCATGGTTCCCCGCGTCGAGGTGATCGCCATCAGCGGCACCGCCACCGTCACCGACCTCGACCAGCTCATCGCCGCCCACGGCCACACCCATTACCCCGTGCTCGGCACTACCCTCGACGACGTGATCGGGCAGGTCAGCCTGCACGACGTAGCCGCCATTCCGGCCGACAAGGCCCACGAGACCCGCATCGCCGACATCGCCCGGGAGGTGCTCATCGTCCCGTTCTCGATCTCCCTGCCGGACCTCGTCCAGCAGCTACACGAGCGGGGCGAGGAGGTCGCCTGCGTCGTCGACGAGCACGGCGGGCTCGCCGGGCTCCTCACCTGGGAGGACGTGGCCGAAGAGCTCGTCGGCGAGATCTCCGACGAGAACGACCTCGACACCCCCACGGCGGTACGCCGCGACGGCGGATGGGAACTGGACGCCGGTCTGCGCATCGACGAGATCGCCCTCGAGACCGACCTGCAACTGCCCGACGAGGACGAGTACGACACCCTGGCCGGGCTCATCCTGCACCGGCTCGGCCGCTTCGCCGCACCCGGCGATGTCATCACCGTCGAACTGCCCGCCACCCTCGACCCCGACGCGCCCACCCACGCCCGCATCGAGGTCCTGACCCTTGACCGGCACGTCCCCGAACGTGTCCGCCTGATCCCCAACCGCGAAGAGGAGCAGTCGTGAGCCTGTCCACCGGCCTCGTGCTGACCCTGCTCCTGCTGGTCGGCAACGGCTTCTTCGTCGCCGCCGAGTTCGCCTTGGTCGCCGCCAAACGCCACCGCCTGGAGAAGGCCGCCGCCCAGGGCAGCAAGGCCGCCTCAGCCGCCCTGGCGGGCATCAAGGAACTGTCGCTGATGCTCGCGGGCGCCCAGCTCGGCATCACGCTGTGCTCGCTCGGCCTCGGCGTGGTCTCCGAGCCGCTCATCGCCGGCACACTCACCCCGCTCTTCAACGCCATCGGCCTGCCCGAAGCCGCCGCACACACGGTCGCCTTCGTCATCGCGCTGGCCCTCGTGACCTTCCTCCACATGGTGCTCGGCGAGATGGCGCCCAAATCCTGGGCCATCGCCCATCCCGAGCGCTCGGCCACCCTCCTGGCGCTGCCGTTCCGCGGATTCACTCTGCTGGTCCGCCCGCTGATCAGCGCGTTGAACGCCATCACCAACGGCCTGCTACGGCTGTTCAAGGTCCACCCGCGTGAGGAGGGCGCCAACCCGCGCACCCCCGCACAGCTCCAGCACCTGGTGGAGGAGTCACGCCGGCTCGGGCTCATCGAGCCCGACGACCACGCCGTGCTCAGCCAGGCCCTGCGCGCCCCCACCACCGACATCGCCCCGCTGATCATCCCGGCAGAGAAGATCGTCACCGTGCCCGCCGCGGCGACCCCACAGCAGGTGATCGACGTGGCCCTGCGCACCCGGCTCTCCCGCTTGGTCGTCGGCCCGATCACCGATCCGGTAGGCGTGGTCCACGTACGCGACGCCTATCTGGCCCACAGGCGCAACGCTGCATCGACGGCCAAGCACCTCGCCTACCGCCTCCCGGTGCTGCCGCCCGGCGTCTCGATCGCCAAGGCTGTGGCCCGGCTCCGCGAGGCGCACAGCCAGATAGCCCTGATCCGGACCGACGACGGCCGTGTCGAGGGCCTCATCGCCCTGGATGACCTCCTGACCACCCTGCTCGTCCCCGCCTGACACCCCCGCGCCAAGGCGCTCAGATCACCCGCAGGAACTCATAGAGATCCAGCACCCATAACACGGCTGTCGGAACCGAGACCGGCCCCCGCCCAGACCATCCCCTGGACACCCAGAACCACGACGCCTTCCCTCGACGGCGATGAGACCTCCAGTCTGCGCGCCCGTCCAGGCCCATGACGGAGAAATATCCATCGGGGCTTGCCTTGCTCCTGCCATCTCGCCTGTTGACGTCGCAGTGTGGCACGCGAAACCGGCCATGGAGCGATGAGCCGCGAAGAGCTGACCCGCTGGCGACGGGTAGTGATGACCGTCGCGACCGTCATGCTGTTCGTCGTCCTTCTGGCCATCGCCGCCATCGCCATCCTGCTCCACACTGTTGGTCTCGACTAGCTCTCACTACGGTGGCCCGAAGAGACGGCCTGCCGGCGCGATCGGGGTCGGCATGCACCGCCGATAAGCCAGACCGCGGATCGAGCCTGGTCGTCAGCCAATACGCGGCACCCGCGAAGACGGTCGTACCCGAGATGGCCATCAGAGCCAGCCACCCCGCCCGGCCGTCAACGTCGTCGTCCGCCGTCCTTCTCGATCGCTCGCCGCGCCGAGAGCCTGTGCCCGCGCGGTGCTCCACAAGATCCGCGGAGCCATCGTGGTCATAGTGACGCCACATGATGTGGTCTTCATCGTCGGCATCCGCCGCGCTCTGCGCGGCGCCCGGCAGCGGCGATGCTTGGGCGCCTTGCGCGACAACAAGCAGGGACGTGGCCGCGAGAAGAAGCACGACCGTGGTGACCGGCAGAAGCCACCACAGTCTCTGTCGCATCCCTGCCCCCAATACACCCGCCAGTGCTTACTTTCCCGCCCGGCCGATTGGACACACGCGAGCGGTCCATTAGAGCGTTCTCATACAGCAGGAAGAGCTCAAGCTGTGGACCTCAACTGAAGCGGCCTTCAGCCCGTGCGCCCAGGCCGTCCCACCCGAAGCGCGCCGCACGCCTTCAGGAACCGGTCCGCGCAATGATGACCCGGGAACTGGCCGGCCACGAGGTGGTCAAACTCCCAGACGCTCAGCCCGCACGCCTTGAGCAGGGATGGCGCGTCGGGTCGGCTTCAGGGGCCGGCACGGCACCTTGGGCATCGGCGAGTCCCGCCCCGATCGGTTTGCCGGTGCCGAGCGTCGGCGGGCATGATGCGGTGATCTTCATGAGGCCCTCCGCTCGGCCGCGCGGAAGGGAGCCACCGCGGAGCGTTCGTAGAGGCAGACCGCGTACGGCCGGCTCCGGTCGCTGACGATGTGCTCGCCGACCGTCGCCAGGGCCGGGTCGTCGGTGAAGTGGCGGTGCAGGCGCCGCGCCTCGGGCCAGGGGTGGGCCAGCGCGAGCACGCCGTCCTGCGCGAGGAGCCCGCGCAGCCGGTGTGACACCTGGCGCAGGGCGGTCGAGCCGCCCATGTAGTAGAGCATCTCGCAGCAGATGACGAGGTCGAACGTCCCTCGGGGAGTCTCGCGCCGGATGTCCAGGCATTCGAAGCGCGCCGGCGATGCGGCCCGGGCGGTTGCGCCCCTGACGGCATGTGGCGAGATGTCCACGCCGATGGTCTCGGCCGCCGGATAGGACCGGGCCACAAGATCGGTGAAGATGCCCTCACTACAGCCGACGTCGAGGATCCGGCGGTAGTCACGCCGAGGAAGATGCCGGAGCGTGGCGGCGTGACGCGCGCGCTCGTACCGGTCGCCGGAGTAGTTCCAGGGATCCGGTTTCCGGTGCCGCCAGTTGAAGTACCGGCTCAGTGCCCGGTCGGTTCCGGCCGCGGGCAGGTGGGACAGCGCGTTGAAGAACGCGCGGTGCAGGGCATCGCCCGCCTTGGACATGTCTCTCCTCGGGGATCGGGTACGGCGATGTCGGCGTCTACAAGTGCTTGTGGAAGGGGACCCACGCCCTGCCCTCGCTGTCGTGCAGCACGTCCTGCTGGTGCCAGCCCAGGTCGCGGTAGAACTGCTGAGCGCTGACGTCGGACTGGCCGGTGTGCAGGTCGAGGCGGCGTACGCCGTACACTTCGGCGATGTTCGCGAAGTCGGCGACCAGCCGGCTCCCGACGCCGCAGCGTCGCATGCGATCGTCCACCGCGATGTGGCTGAGGACTCCCGCCGGCTCACGGGGCTCGTGCTCTGAGGCGTCCCGCCCAGCGGCGCGCAGGCGCCGGGCGGGACGCTGTGCTCTCGTGCGGATGAACCTGCCGGTCAGCTCCGGCCGCACCAGCAGCGCCGCGGCACCCGCCCGGGCTATGCGCCAGCGCTCCATCCGCGCCACGTGGTGGCGATGGATGTCGACATCGGTGCAACCCAGCAGGAACCCCGCCATCCGTCTGTTGACTTCGGCGACCATGGCGACGGCGGCCGGACTCGTGAGGTAGGTCAGGTAGTAGCGGCGCAGGAACCTGTCGCCGAGTTGTACGAAGAAGCCCTCGGCCAGGTGGGCCCGGTGCAGCCGGACGGCAGCCGCGACGTCGCGCAGCTCCATCACGCGTAGTGACACCGTCAACGCCCGTGGCGGGGGAAACAGGGACATAACCTCAAGCTACTACATGTGTAATAGTTTGTGCCGCATGAGCCTTAGATTTCTATTACACCAGTAGTAGCTTGAGGGCCGCGTCACCCTGTTCTTCCACCTGACCTGCTTGGCATGGTGCGAGCCGCTGTGTGATCTCCGCGGTGCTGGTGACCGCACTGACACGTTGCGCATCATCCGGCATCACGCCCTCAAGCCGTCCCGGATCGCCCGGAGCGAGCGTCTCCCCCTCCCGACAAGGCGGTCACGCTACCGTCAGTGACTGCCGCATGAGACATCCAGGCACTCTGTGCGCTGTCCGGGCGATCGACGGCAAGAGGGTCGCGACGGACGCTCGCCAAAACGCCGACCAGCGCAACCCCGGCACGCCGTCTCATGGACAGCACCATGAGGTACGGCTCCGACGAGGCCGGGGGTTCGTGGTCCTGGGCAGCTCCTATGGTGCGACCTTCACCGACGCCGTGCACCAGGATCACCTCCACATAGGCTTCATAACGATGACACCCGGTGAGTCGAGGAAAGAGGAGCGATGTCGCGACGGAAGCTGGGACAGCTCGAGGCCGAGGTGCTGGCCGTGCTCGCCGGCGCCGACGGCTTTCTGCCGCCTCAGGAGATCTGTGACCGGCTGGACGGCGATCCCGCCTACACCACCGTCAACACGATCTTGTTCCGGCTGCTCGACAAACGCCTGGTGGAGCGGACCAAGCAGGGGCGGGCCTATGCCTACCGGCTGACCGCCGACGAGTCCGGGCTCGCCGCGGAGCGCATGTTCGGCCATCTGCGTCTGGCGCACAACCCGTCCGCGGTGCTCGGCCAGTTCGTCCACGGGCTGAGCCCGCAGGAGGAGGCGGCCCTGCGCGCACTGCTCGAAGGCTCCGGGAGCGACACGTGAATCTGGAGATCTACCTTCCCGTCGCGTTGCTGGCCCTGACCAACATGCTCATGGCCTGGCGGCAGCCGCGCATGCACCCGGCCTGGCACGCGCGGGTGCTGGTCGTGCTCACCGGCGCCACAGCGCTGACCGTGCTCGCCGTGCTGGTGTTCGTCATCATGATCGCGGCGGGCACGCTGAAGGCGGCCGATGCCCCCGTGATGGGCAACGTCCTCATCGACCACGGGCAGGTGCCCGCGCCCGTGGGCGGCCTCGCGATCGCGGCCCTCCTCATCATCACCGCCGCCATCGTCCACGCGATCGTGAGCTGGCGCGGGGAGCTGAGGAAGGCACGAGCTCTCGGCATGGGCCTCGTCGCCGACGAACGCCCCTTCGCCGTCGCGGTGCCCGGCAGAGAAGGAGGGGTGGTCCTCTCCAAGGGTCTGATGACCCTGCTCTCCCGGCGTGAGCTGGAGGTGGTGCTGCGGCACGAGGCCGCGCATCTCAAGCACCGCCATCACCTCTACCTGATGGCCGGCGCCCTCGCCACGAGGATCTTCCCGGCTCTCGTCTATCCGCACCGGGCGCTGACCTACGCTCTGGAGCGCTGGGCCGACGAGGAAGCCGCCAAGGCCGTCGGGGACCGGGTCCTGGTCGCACGTACGATCGCGCGAGTCGCCCTGGCGCAACCGGCGTCGACCTCCAGCGCGTACCCGGCTCTCACCGGCTCGCACGTCACCCGCCGGGTCGAGGCCCTGCTCGGGCAGACCCCACCGGACAACCGCTTCACGGGCCCAGCTCTCCTCGGCGGCGCCTGGATGGCCACGGGAACCGCCATCTCACCCACCCTCACGCACCACGCCTCCCTCCTGGTGCTGCTGCTGTGAGCACCTCAGGAGGCCACGAAGGTTGAGGCGACGTACGCTGCCGCGACGCCGACTCATTTGCCCCAACGCCTCTCATGTCCACATCCTCCACCGGCCTCGCATGAGCTGTGCCATCACAGGTTGAGATCATGTACGGCCTGCTGCGCCGCCTGCCGCTCGGCGGGCGGGAAGAAGTCCCTGCGGGCGATCCGCCGCAACGTGACACGGAGCCGGCCCGCGGTACGCGTCCGCCGAGCCGCCGCAGGCGCGGATCTCGAGCTCC
Organism: Nonomuraea sp. NPDC003201; assembly: GCF_053590415.1. Lineage (NCBI taxonomy): Bacteria > Bacillati > Actinomycetota > Actinomycetes > Streptosporangiales > Streptosporangiaceae > Nonomuraea > Nonomuraea sp. NPDC003201. The sequence goes on along the minus strand of NZ_JBSFTC010000087.1, from coordinate 20,284 downwards.
CGCGCCAGTCCGGCATAGGCGGCCACGCGGGCCAGGCTCGACGTGCTGACCCCACGCGAGCGCGAGGCCCTCGAACTCGTCGCCCGCGGCCTGTCCAACCGGGAGATCGCCGCCGCGCTCGTCGTCGAGGAATCCACGATCGACGCGGCCCGCACAGAGCCCAGAGCCAGATCTTCGCAGGGTCGTCGCCACACTCACCTCAGCCGCCACACCGCGGGACGACCGAGATCCTCCACAAGGAGATCCTGGAAGCGGCGACCGCAAACCTTTACCTAGCTCCGAACCTGCTACCAGCAAGGAGCTTCAGGCCCGATACACCGGTGACCAGATTTGCCACACTTGCACTATCTATGGGGGATATATACCTTTTACGCATCCGTGATAAGCGCAGTGACAAGCCTTTGCGTTGCTGCGTTGCCGTTTCGTTGACCAGACCGTGCGCCGCGCCCAGCGTCGCGTACGGCCGCCGAATCCGCCCCCCTCGCGGAACCGGGGACCCATTCTCTTCGGGGTGAATCGGACGCCAGCCCAGGCTGCGCCCGTAGGGCACTTCCACGCCCGAACCCGTCAGCTAACCCGGTAGGCGGCATGGAAGCAAGGAGTCAATACCCTCATGCTCAAGCCCCGGCTTGCCGCACTCGCCCGTTCCCTCAAGAGCCACCGCGCTCTTCCCACCAAGCACCTGAGCCTCGCCATCACCGGCGCGATCCTCGCCGGGACCGCCGCCTTCACGGGCGCGACCGGCACCGCGCTCGCTTCGACCACCGACCACGACGCGCGGCACCAAACCCAGCAGGAGACCAGGGCGTTCACCTACGGCGTGGACGTCTCCAGGTACGAGTCCCAGTACGACTGGACCGCCAGCCCGGCCCAGTTCGGCATCATCAAGGCCACCGAGGGCACGTCCTTCCGCGACTCCTCGTTCGCCCGCCACTGGCGCGAAATGGGCAAGAAGGGAATCGTGCGGGGCGCGTACCACTTCGGCCACCCCAGCAACAACCCCATCGCCGAGGCGGAGTACTTCCTCGCCATGGTGAACTCGCAGCCCGCCAAGGCCGGCGACCTGCTGGTCCTGGACCTGGAGACCACCGACGGCAAGTCCGTCGCAGAGGTCAACGCCTGGGCCAAGGCCTGGCTGTCGCACGTGAAGGCCAAGACCGGAATCACCCCGATGATCTACAGCGGCTGGAACTTCGCCGACACCTACGGCAAGGGCCTGGCCCAGTACCCCCTGTGGGTCGCCCACTACAGCAAGGCCAAGGGCGCCATCACCCCACCGGCCGACTGGAAGTCCTGGGCCATCCACCAGTACACCGAATCCCCCATCGACCAGAACGTCTCCGCGCTGACCCCCGCCCAACTGCGCGGCCTGGGCCGCCCTGCCGCCTGAGCTTCCCGACATCACTCAACGGTGGGCACGGTCGTCAGGTGACGAGAGCGTGGTGAGCACCGGCAAGGCCTGTTCGGCCTGCAGCGGATCCACGGGCAGCACGTGTCGGGCCCACCAGTTCGCCGCCTGCGGCAGCGGCGAGGGCTCGATCAGGCCGGGGGCGTAGTCGTCGAAGGGTGGATCGTAGACGTATCCGGTGATCACGCCTCGCCCTCGCAACGCTTCGATGGCGCGCTCGCGATTCTCGACCAGCAGAGGCACCCGGAACAGCGGCTGGTCCATGTGATCACGTACGGCAGGGGCCGCCATGGGGAGAGCGGCAAGGCTCGCCACTCCTGCCAGGCGACGTTCCCTCTGGCGGTCCATCACCTGCATCCTGCGGAGCGCATAGTTCTCGGTCAGGCTGCCGGGCCTCGCGCGGTAGTGGTGGTTGTCGGCGCGGATCCAGGGATCCAGCGCCCCGACGCCCGACGGCGATGAGGCCAGACCGCCCAATCTCGGGGCGAGCGCGGTACGGCGTAGCGCGATGCGGTGACCTTGGCGACTTTCAAGCAGCCCAAGGGCGTGGGACAGGTGCCACGCGGGCAGGGACAGCAGGGTTCCGGCCAGCGCGTTGCGGGCAATCGTCTTCAGCAGGGCAGCGAGTTCCACTGTGCGGTATCGGGGAGTGCTCCAGCGCTCTCGCATTTCCAGCAGAGCCGGCCGGTGATGCGGCGACGACAGGGCGATCACGCCACCGGGTGCCGCGCCCGCATGCTTGGACAGGCTGAACACTCCTGCCGCGCCAAAGGTGCCGACGGGAACACCGCCGACGGTGGTCTGCAGGGCGTGAGCGGCATCCTCGATCAAGGGGATCTGCCGCTCGGCGCAGAGCCTGCCAAGAGCATGGACGTCGTCGGGCAGGCCGTACAGGTTGGTGGTCAGCACCCCGTCGACGTTCAGTTCGTCGATCCGAGTGGCGTCGATGTTGCCGCTCTGCCGGCACACCGGCGCCATGATCGGTCGAAGCCCGGCGGCGAGCACCAGGAAGAGGATCTCGTCAGCCGTGATCGGTGACATCAGCAGGCGCTCGCCTGGGGCCATCAGGTGCTTCAGGACCATGAACAGGCCAAGCCTGTTCGACGGCACGGCGAGACAGTCTCGTCCGAGACGAGCGGCGAATTCCGCTTCCAGGCGCTTGAACATTCCCGTCACCGTGGTCACAGCAGCACAAGCAGCAAGCTGGCATGGTGGGAAAGAGTGGGTGAGATGGCGCTTCCCGTGGCCATCCAGGCGCCGCTGAGCAGCACCGGGCCTGTGATGCGGTTATCCGGTGGGCTCTGTCCGAGCAGGGCCTCGACGCGGCGGGCGATGTGCGAGCCGGTCAGGGAAGGAAACGCGCCGGCATCCCTTGCCTGCTGCGCCAAGGCGACTCGTGCGATCGTGCGCGCCGTCAGCTCGCGGTCTCCGACTGCGGCGGCGGCCTGTTCATCGGCCCAGCGCTCGATGGCGAAGCACAGTGCCCGATAGGGGTAGATCAGCGCAGGGAAGATCCTCGTGGCGATGGTGCCGGCCATCAGATAAAGGTGATGACCGTACTGGATGTGCGCGGCCTCGTGACGAAGCACCACTTCCAGCTCCCGCCGGGACAGCATGCTCAGCAGCCCCTTGGAGAGGATCACTCCTCCACGCCGTCCCGGTACCGCCATGGCGAAGGGGCGCTCGTCGGCCACCACGCCCGTGCCCAGCGCCTTGGCATACCGCAGGTCCCGATGCCAGCGTGCGACGGCATGGATGACGGCGGCGCCGATGATCAGCAGGAGCACGATCACCACACCGGCGACAGGCGCGGGAACCTGCCCGTGGCCGATGAGGACGCGGCCCATCACGGTGGCTTTGGCCGCCGTCAATGTGCCTATCGCGATCATGACGACGAAGGCGAGCATGCCCAGCACCGTCAGGGCCGTCGCTCCGATGAGAAGGATCAGCAACCGGGCGTGCCAGGCCGGGTGCATGCGCGGCTGCCGCCAGGCCATCAGCGTGCTCGCCATGGTGAGCAGCGCGACGGGAAGATAGATCTCCAGATTCACCTGTCGCTCCCGGATCCTTCGAGCAGCGCGCGCAGGGCCGCCTCCTCCTGCGGACTCAGACCGTGGACGAACTGGCTGAGCACCGCAGACGGGTTGTGCGCCAGGCGGAGATGGCCGAACATGCGCTCCGCGACGAGCCCGGACTCGTCGGCGGTCAGCCGGTAGACGTAGGCGCGGCCCTGCTTGGTCCGCTCCACCATGTGCTTGTCGAGCAACCGGAACAAGATCGTGTTAACGGTGGTGTACGCGGGATCACCCAGGCGATCACATATCTCCTGCGGAGAAAGGAAGGCGTCGGCGCCGGCGAGCACGGCCAGCACCTCGGCCTCAAGCTGTCCCAGCTTTCGTCGCGACATCGGGTAGACCTCGATCCTCTCTTGGTTCGCCTGGTCAGGAGATCGGTGCGGGACGCTACCGCTTGAATCCCACGTGCAGATGGTCCTGGTGCACGGTGTTGGTGAAGGTCGCGCCGTAACGTCCCGTGAAGGCCCAGGGACCCCCGACTTCGTTCGAGCCGTACCTCATGGCCGTCTCCATCACGCGCCGCGCGGGATTGCCCTGGCCGGCGGACTGGCGGGCATATGCCGCCACCCGTTTGCCGTCGATCGCCCAGATGTCGACGGCCCGTCCCTTGGTGTGGTTGCTCACCGAGGCGCTGCCGAACACTTTTGCCGGATGCCCTGTGGACAGTACGCAGACCGACAGGGTGTGCTCCCGGGAAAGGCGGAGCAGCATGCGCAGGACGCGGTCGTCGACGCGGCCGCGTTGGACGTCCCAGGCCGAGGTGTCGGAGAGGATGATCTTCCTGGAGGCGAGCACCTGCGTGGCGAGCTTGCTCGGCCGGGGCCTGCTCGGCGGTCCGCCTCCCGTGGAGGCGAGCCCGGTGACCGTCCAGGTGTTACCGCGCTTGGCGAGCCGGAGGTCCAGGACGCGGGTTCGCGTGGTGAGCTTCTGGCCGCGGACCGTCGAGAGCCGTACGACGGCCATGATCGAAGCGCGGTTCGCGGTCAGACCGCCGAGCTGGGGATAGACCACCTGTACGGCGCCGGCGGCCTTGCCGTCCAGCAGAGGCGCGGCCGTCGAGGCACCCTCGACGGAGAGCCCCTTCTCGGCCAGACGTTCGCGGCCGGCCGCCACGGACCCGGCACCCGCCGGGTAGTTGAACAGGGCTTCCAGATAGCCGACCGCCGCGCGCTTCACCTCGCGCGCAGGCTCGTCGGACCTGACAGTGAACGCAGTCACCGCAGGAAGGGATGGGGGTGGGACTGTGACCGAAGCCGTGGGGGTGATGACGGACTCAGGGACACGTGTAGTGTTCACGCCCGATATGCCGCAACCGGGGATCGCGATCACGAGCGCCACGCAGAAGCAGGCACGCCTCGCCGACACGGCGCCACGGCGAGCGCCGGGCGCAACCTCGGTGCTGCCGTGCTCAGAGCCAGGCGGCGAGTAAGGAGACACAGGCGACAATCTACTACACTTGTAATAGTCGAATCGCCCATGGCGGCTCATCTACTACACATGTGATAGTTTGCTGAGGCGTGGAGCAACGATCTCGTATCGCCGCTCCGGTGCAGCAGGACGCTGCCGCTGCTCGCACGAAGGACACAGCGGCCGCGACGGGCGATGGCGATCCTGCCGGCCCAAGCTTGCTGCGATCCGGTGCGATCATGGCCCTTGGCACACTGGCATCGCGGATCACAGGCCTGGCCAGGACGCTCGTCCTTGCCGCAGCTCTGGGCACGCAACTCCTGGGTGACGCCTACAACACCGCCAACACCATTCCGTTCTCCCTGTACGACCTGTTACTCGGCGGGTTGATGACGGGCGTGTTGGTTCCACTGCTGATCAGGCGGCGCAAGCAGGACGCGGACGGCGGGTACGCCGCCGAACAAGGGCTCATCACCGTCGTGATCGTCGCCCTGCTGATCCTCACGCTGACCGCGATCGAGGGTGCCCGATGGCTGGTCGGCCTGTACGCCGGAGGCTTCACCCCCGCGCAGACCGAGGTCTCCGTACTGCTCGCCCGCTTCCTGCTGGCCCAGGTGTTCCTGGTGGGCGTGAGCGGGCTGTGCAACGCACTGCTGAATGCCCGCAGCCGCTTCGGCGCGCCCGTTTGGGCTCCCGTCCTGAACAACCTGGTCGTCACCGCCGTGGGAATGGCGTTCTTGCTCGTCGCAGGACCCGGCGCCGAGCCGCAGCACCTCACCGGCGAGGAGATCGCGCTCCTGGGCGCCGGCACCGTGGCAGGCATGCTCGCGCAGGTCGTGATCCTCGTGACGTCCCTGACCAGGGCCGGATTTCGCTGGCGGCCGCGGCTGGGCCTGGGCGGTTCGGGATTAGGTGAAGCCATCAGGGCTGGTGGATGGATGCTGGCGTACGTCTGCTGCACCCAACTCGGCTTCATCCTCACCGCCAACCTGACCAACAGGGCGGGCGCGGTCAGCGCGACAACCGCCGGCGGCGCCGGAGCCGGGCTGAGCAGTTACAGCTACGCGTACCAGATCTTCCAACTCCCCTACGCCGTGATCGGAGTGTCCCTGATCACGGCGCTGCTGCCGAAGATGAGCACGCACGCGTCGGACGGCCGACTGGACGACCTGCGTGCGGAATTCCGCACGGGCGCCCGCCTGGCGACCCTCGCCATGATCCCGGCGTCATTGGTGCTCGCGATGCTGGCGGCGCCGCTCGCGCAGTTGGCTTTCGCCCGAGGCTCCACATCGACGGCCGACGCCGCGACCATCGGCCACGTCCTTGTGGTGCTGGCGCTGGGCCTGCCGCTTTTCACCCTCTTCCAACTCATGCTCCGCGCCTTCTACGCCTTGGCCGACACGCGTACCCCGGCACCCCCTGGCCGCCGCCAATCTCTGCGTGCACGCCGTGCTGGCCTCGGTCGCATATCTGCTGCTTCCCGCCGACCGCGTCGTCGTCGGCGTGAGTGCGGGCTTGATGCTTTCGTACGCTTCGGGCTGCTTGATCGCCGGCGTCGTGCTGGGGCGGCGCCTGCGTGGCATCGAAGGCAGTGCCATCACGGGGCTTCTCGCCCGCCTGTATCTGGCCAGTACGCCCATGATCGCAGCTGGAATGCTGGCCGCATGGAGCTCCTCAGATCGAGGGGCAGTGATCTCCTTTGCCGCGATCGCGTGTGCCTGCCTGTTCAGCCTTCCTGTTGCCTACCTGGCGATACGCGCCATGGGAGTCAGAGACGCCGACCCTGCCCTCTTGAGCGCATGGAGCCGTCTGCGGGGTGGCCGATGAAGGCACGAGCTCTTTGGGGGCATCAAATTATTACAAATGTAGTAGCTTGTGTTCATGTCCTTGTTTCCCCCGCCGCAGGCACGGATGGCATCGCTGCGCGTGATGGAGTTGCGCGACGTCCCGTTCGCCGTCCGGCTCCACCAGGACCACCTGTCCCAGGGCTTCTTCGTGGAGCTCGGCGAGAAGTTCCTGCGTCGCTACTACCGGACCTTCCTGACCAGTCCCGCCGCGGTCGCCTTGGTCGCCGAAGTCGACCACCAGCCGGCAGGCTTCCTGGTGGGCTGTACCGATGCCGACGTCCATCGCCGCCACGTGGCCCGTCTGGAGCGTTGGCGACTGGCCCGAGCCGGCGCGGCATCGCTGCTGGTGCGGCCAGAGCTTGCCGGCAAGTTCATCCGCACCAGGGCCCAGCGTTATACACGGAGCCTGCGCCATGCCGGACACGAGCCCGCCGGCGAGGCGCCGAACGAGCGTGTCGGCACCCTCAGTCACATCGCCGTGGACCAGGCGATGCGACGGCACGGCGTCGGGTCCAGGCTGGTCAACGGCTTCGTCAACATCGCTCGGGTTCACGGCGTCGGCCACCTCCAACTGCAGACCAGCCCGTCCAACGCCAACGCTCGGCAGTTCTATGTCGACCTTGGCTGGCAGGAGCAAGAGCAGATACACGACAACGAAGGCGGGGTCTGGATTCCCTTCGTCAAGAAGCTTGTGACGCGCAACCACACCTAGGCGCAATCCAAGGAGAGACATGGCCACGAGACCGGTAACCGCTACAGGCGCGCACGCCACGCCGCGACCCTGGACGACTATCGACGCATCCTCGACGTCGGCTGCAGCGTAATGCTCCACTACGTGGCCGGCCGCCAGGTGCCACGCAGACGACGGGGACTCCCCAGGACCGATGGCGTGCTCGCGCCGGCCCACCTCCCGGCCCGAAGCCCGGCGCCTTCACCACCATGTCGCCACCGACCCGGCACGAGCGACTCTCGGTGAAAACGTCGTCTTGGACCGGAGCCGTCCCTACGCCGTTTGCCTCTACGACCGTCGGCGCCCACCGCCGCCGCTCCACTCGATCGAGGGCACGCACGCCCCGCAAGCCGCAGCCGGAGGCTTCATGAAGATCACCGTCGTCACGCCCGCCGACCTGGGCGCGAGCGAGATCGCCGCATGGCGCATCCTGCAAAAGGGCAGCCCCGAACTCGCCAACCCGTTCCTGTGCCCGGAATTCACCCTCGCCGTCGGACGACACCGCGAACAGGCCCGCGTCGCCATCATCGAAGACGGCGACCGGATCACCGGGTTCTTCCCCTTCGAACGACACGGCCTCGGCACCGGCAAACCGATCGGGGCCGGACTCACCGACGCCCAAGGCGCCATCCTGGCCCCCGAAACCGACATCGACGTACCGTCCCTGCTCAAAGCCTGCGGACTGAACGTCTGGGAGTTCGACCACCTCGTGGCCGGCCAGTTCCCCGGCCACCACGCCAGCCGCCACCCATCCCCGATCATCGACCTACGAGGCGGCCTCGACACCTACCTCGAAACCATCAAGAAGAACTCCGGCAAGACCTACAAAAGCACCGCCTACAAGGAACGCAAACTCGGCCGCGACACCGGCGAGATCCGGCACGACTACGCGGTGACGGACCCGGCCGCCCTGCGCACGCTCCTGACCTGGAAGAGCGACCAATACCGCCGCACCGGCCGCACCGACCGCTTCGCCCGCCCCTGGATCACCCGCCTGGTCCACGACCTGCTGCAGACCGACACCCCCGCCTTCGCCGGCGTACTCGACATCCTCTACGCCGGAGACAAACCCGTCGCCGCGCACTTCGGCCTACGCAGCGACACCGTCTTGGCAGGCTGGTTCCCGGCCTACGACACCACCTATGCACGCTACTCACCGGGCCTCATCCAACACCTCGCCATGACGAGAGCGGCTGCCGACCACGGAATCCTGCTCATCGACATGGGACGAGGCGACAAGGAATACAAAGACAAACTCAAGAACGGTGAACTGGAAGTCGCCGAAGGCCGACTGGCCCGCGCGACACCGGCGGCCGGCGTGCACTGGCTGATCCGGACCCCTGTGCGAGAAGCCCGGAACACCGTCCTCAGCCACCCCTGGTTGCTGCGCCCCGCAGACCGATTCCTGAAAGCGTGCGGCGCGCTCCAGACGGCATGGCGCGGAAAAGCTTGAATATGAACGGCCACCAGCGGAGACGCGATCTCCCCGCCCCCACCTGCGCGGAAGGACCACGAAGCCGCTGACGTCGTCGCTGCGCTTGACGACCTCCAGGGTGAGCCGGAGGTGCTTTTGGGCCCAAGCCACGAGCTTGCCGGCGTAGGCGCTGTCGCCCAGATCAGCGTGACTCGCTCGTACCAGTCGCGCAGACGCGCCAGTGCGGGCTTGGCGCCGTCGCGGTCCTGGACGCTGGCGGCGGTGACGATGACGACCAGCAGCAGGCCCAGGGTGTCCACGATGAGGTGCCGCTTGGCGCCCTGCACCTTCTTGGCCGCGTCGTATCCGCGCGAGCCGGGGGCAACGGTCTCGGCGGCCCGCAGCGACTGCGAGTCGATGATCGCGGCGCTGGGCTCCGGCTCGCGCCCGTCGGCTTTCCGGACCTGTTCGCGCAGGTCGTTGTGGAGAGCGTAGAGATCGCCGTCCTGCGACCAGCGTGTGAAGATCGAGTGGACGCTGCGCCAGGGCGCCAGGAAGTCAGCGGGCAGATTACGCCACTTGATCCCGTTGTCGACCACGTACTGGATGGCGTCCATGATCAGGCGACGGCAGTACTTCTCGGGTCGTCCGCCGTTGCCGTGCAACCATGCCGGCCAGGGCATCAACGGCCTGATGACTTGCCATTCCGCATCGGTCATATCAGTGGTGCAGCGGGGCGACCGGATCGGGTGATCGGCTCCGCGGCCGTACCGGCAAGCGGCACATGAGCAGGCAGTTTCTTCGGTACGGGAGACAGCGATGGCAGCGGTGGCGTACAACGGCGGCAGACCTTCCGATCGGTGACGGGGCTTGGACAACTACCGTTGCTACCGGAAGGTCGCTTTATGTCGCAGAATATTCGCTCTACGTCACCATTCCGGCCGATATGGGCCCTACGCAGCAAGCGCACGGATCAATTTGTACCCGGGCACTCAGGAAGAGCTACACCCAAGTCAAACAGCGCCTTCAACGGCGCCACCCCGATCCGGCGCCGTGCCTGGGCCAGCGCTGAGGAGGACGGCGGCAAACCCGGTGCCGCCAGCCCTGACAGCAGCCGCGCCCACACCTGCCGATAGCCCAGCCCGGCGAACGATCCCGCCGCCAGCAGCAGATACACCACCACCCGCGACGGCAGGCCCCGGAGCCGCCGCTCCACCGCCCCCGTCTCGGCCAGCACCTCATCGACCATCTTGAATGGAATGATCTGGGTCAGCTCACCCAGATGACCCGGCGCGAACACTCCCGCAGCGCTCCGGATGGTCGATGTGACCGTGCTGATGGCGCAGGCCAGGGCGGACCTGGCAGACTGTCGGCTCAACGGAGATCCAGTCTGTTGACGGATGGTTCTGGAAGATCACCCGTTCTACTGGATCTCCGTTCTCATGTCCCGGTTTCAAGCGCATACACTGCGCAACCACCGACGGCTCCAACTTCCCGGCATTGCCGTTAGCGTTCCGCCCACCCTGCCACGGCGCGGCCGACGCCCCCGGGATGTGCGCGACTGCTGTAAGTGAGGATCAGCGCGTTTCCGCGTCATCGTCGTCCCAGTCCTCGTCGTCCCAATCCTCGTCGTCGATCAGCCAGTCCGGCGGTGAGATGAGCGGGTTGCCCGTCACTTGAAGCTCTGTGACCGTGAGGTTCTCCAGCCACTCGGGCAGGACAGTGATTTGGTTGTCGCCCAGGTTGAGTTCCTCAAGGGCGGTGAGATCTCTTACCCACTCGGGCACCTGGGTGAGATCGTTCTCGCTCAAGTCGAGGTAAGTGAGGTTGGTGAGGTTGCCCAAGGTGTCCGGCACCATGGCGAATAGATTGCCGCCCAGGCTGAGGTAGCCGAGGTTGGACAGGTTGCCCATGGTGTCAGGCAACGCGCTCAACTGGTTGCCGCCCAGGCTGAGGTACCTGAGGTTGGTCAGGTCGCCCATGGTGTCAGGCAACGCGCGCACCTCGTTGGCGTCCAGATTGAGGTACCTGAGGTTGGCCAGGCTGCCGAAGGTGTCAGGCAACGTCGTGAGCTCGTTGTGCGGCGCCTCGAGCCAGGTGAGATTGACGAGGCCGCCGAACGTGTCCGGCAACGTTTTCAGATGGTGATTGCCGTATAGATTGACCTTAATGAGGTTGACGAGATGGCCGAAGCTCTCGGGCAATGTCGTGAGCTTGTTGTGCGACAAGTCAAGCTCCCTGAGACCGATGACGCCGCCGAACGTGTCCGGCAAGGTGCTCAGGTGGTTGCCGTACAGATTGAGCTTGGCGAGGCTGACAAGGTCGCCGAAGGATTCGGGCAATGTCGTGAGCTTGTTGTGCGACAAATCAAGCTCGGCGAGACCGACGAGACCACCGAAGGTATCCGGCAACAGGTCCAACCGGTTACCGCTCAGCTCCAGCTTGCCGAGATTGCCGAGATTGCCGAAGGTGTCGGGCAACGCGGTGAGCTTGTTCTGCGACAGATCGAGCTCGGTGAGATCGGCGAGGTCGCCAAATGTGTCAGGCAACGCGGTGAGCTTGTTCTGCGACAAATCAAGCTCGGCGAGACCGACGAGGCCACCGAATGTGTCGGGCAACAGGTCCAGCTGATTGTTGCTCAGGTCCAGCTCGGTAAGGCCGGTGAGATTACCCAGCCAGTCGGGCAGAACGCCGAGCCGATTGCTGTACAGCTTGAGCTGGGTGAGATTGGTGAGCCCGGCCAGCCCGCTTGGCAGGACAGCGAGGTCATTGACTCCCAAATTCAGCTCGGAGAGGTTGCTCAGCGTCTCCGGCAGTTCGGCGATGCGGTTGCCGTACAGGTTGAGTTTGGTCAGGTTGGTGAGCCCGGCTATGCCGTCCGGCAATACGGTGAGCTTGCTGTCTTGCAGGTCGAGCTCGGTGAGGTTGCTCAGCGTCTCCGGCAGCGCGGCGATCCGATTTCCGCCGCCCAGGTACAGCCTGGTGAGGCTGGTGAGCCTGCCGAACGTTTCCGGCAGAGCGGCGAGCCGGTTGTAGCAGACGTTCAGCTCGACGAGGCCGGTGAGCTCGCCCAGTGTGTCCGGCAATGTGGTCAGCTGGTTCATGGCCAGGCTGAGACCGGTCAGGTTGGCGAGGTCGCCGAACGCCTCCGGGAGCATGGTGAACCGATTGTGGCCCAGGTTGAGCGTGGTCAGGCCGGTGAGCCTGCCGAACGTTTCCGGCAGAGCGGTAAGCCGGTTGTACCAGAGGTTGAGCTCGGCGAGGCCGGTGAGGTCGCCGATCGAGTCCGGCAGGACGGCGACGTTGTTGAAGGCCAGGTCGAGGACCGTGAGGTTGGACAGATCACCCAGCCACTCCGGTAAATGGGTGATCCTGTTGTCCTCCAGCTTGAGCACCCTCAGATTGGCGAGGTTACACAGCCAGTTCGGCAATGCGGTGAGGCGGTCGCCGCCGGTATAGAGCTCCAGCGTGGTGAGGTTGGTGAGGCCGCCTAACGCATCAGGCAGGCTGACGAGCTTGCTCCCTGACAGTTTGAGCTCGGTGAGGTTCGCGAAGCCCCCCAGCCATTCGGGTAATTCAGCGAACAGATTGTTTCTCAGGTCGAGCCTGGTAATACCGGTGAGGTCGCGCAGCGCCTCAGGCAGGCTGTCCAGCTCCAGGCCGGAAAGGTCCAGCTCGGAAGCATCGCTTTCCAGCGCCGCGGCGATCCGCCTCTCGGCCTCGGAAGACACCTCGATCCACCCCACTTCGACGTCCTGGCGAAGCGGATCGGCTCCGCCCGCCGCCTCCAACGGCATCGCCGGCAACCGATGACCGGTGCCGCGCGATCGACGACGGAATGAAGTGCCCCTGTTTCAGTGACGGCGGTGCCGGTCTTGATTCCCGCTCACCGGCAGCCGACCCGGCCCTGACACTACGGGGCACACTGATGATCTCCGCACATCGAGGCCACCCTAGTGGCAATGCCGAGAAGTTAGAGGGGTGCGGCTCCTTCTGAGGGACCGAGCTGATCAGGTGGTGTGCTCGTTGTCTTGCCTGCCGTGGATGCGCTGATGTTCTTGGCCGAGGTGATGGCGCCAGTACGAAGGTGATGGCGAAGGCGTTCAGGGCGGCTTTCCAGCGGGTGATCCAGCGTTTGCGGCCCTTGCCGGTCGGGTCGAGGCTCATGATGGCCATGTAGACGCACTTGAGCGCGGCTTGCTCTTTGGGGAAGTGGCCGCGGGCCTTGACCGCCCGGCGGATCCGGGCGTTGACCGACTCGATGGCGTTGGTCGAGCAGATCACCCGGCAGATCTCGGTGTCGAAGTTGAGGAAGGGCACGAACTCGGCCCAGGCGTCCTCCCACAACTTCACGATCGCCGGATACTTACCGCCCCAGACCTCGGCGAACTCCAAGAAGCGCTCCAGCGCGGCGGCCTCCGTAGGCGCGGTCCTGCCGCCGCAGAGGGCTGATCTTACTCTCGAGTTGTTCGCCGAACTCCTCGCGCTGAGAACTTCGCGCAAGCTTGGATGCCGCCAGGATCTCAAGGGCGTTGCGCACCTCGAAGACATCGGCGATCTCCGCCGCACTCAGGGTTCTGACGCGCACGTGACCTTTGCCGTCGTTGACGAGCAGACTCTCGTTCTCGATCGAGCGCAGGGCCTCACGCAAGGCGCCCCGGCTGATCCCCGGTTTCTCGCTGAGGTGGGCTTCTTTGATGTGCTCACCAGGCTGGAGCGCTCCCGAGACGATCTCATCGCGAAGACACGCGATGCAGCGCTCGCGAAGATTTCGGCGATCGAACCGGCCCACCCTCCACGCTCATGGATCAAGGTTGCCCAGGATCGACCCGACCTCACTGGTCGAGCGGCCTTCAGGCGGCTGACCAGCCAGTTCGCTTGACGGCCCGGATGGCGACGGTGTCGCGATCATGTCGGTCACCCATCGGTGACGACGAACATCGTGATGAGGGCCGCACATACCATCACCGTCCACCCGCCGAACAGCAGGCGTAGCGCCCGAGGCGCCTGCCCCAGCTCCATGAAGTACCGTCCGACGAGGTACACCTTGGCGAACGCGACAGCGAGCACGACCACGGTGGCGAAGCGCCGGGCCCCGTGACCGTCCCCGAGATACCAGGAGACCGCGGTCGCACCCATCAGGACGAGCCAGGCGACAACCGCTCGATTCTTGCCGCTCGAAGCCTCGCAGGACATGGGCGACCCATCACCTCATCAGGTAGAGCAGGGCGAACAGGACGATCCAGAGCAGGTCGATGAGGTGCCAGTAGCACGCTCCGGCCTCGAGGTTGCGTAGGTCCCGACTTCCCAGAGCGGGCTTGCGAGCGATCAGGTACATGATCACCAAGGCGACCATTCCGAGCAGCAGATGCAGCAGGTGGATGCCGGTGAACACGAAGTAGTACATGTAGAAGCCGTTCGTCGACGGCGTATGACCGGCTTCGATCTCGTTCGAGTACTCCAGATACTTGTTGACGACGAAGCCGGAACCGCAGAGCAACGTCACGAGGATCATCCGCGAGCCGGGACCAGAGGCTCCATGGCGCAGCGAGTTCAGACCCAGCGCGACGAACAACGAGCCGGTCAGCAGCAGGAGGGTGTTGCCTGCGCCGAACGTCAGGTTCATGTGCTCGCGGGCCTGTTCGAAGAGGCCGGCACTTCGCGACCGCTCATAGACGAACACACCGAAGAACAGGGCGAAGATCAGCAGGTCGCCGAAGATGAAGACCCAGATGCCGATCTCGCCCGGCACGTGGCCGGGCTCCCGAAGGCGCCGCTTGGGCGCCTTCGGGGGCGTGGAGGCGAACGGATCCGCCGGCCAGGCATTCATGGTCATGAACTGACGGCCGGCTCTTGCTCGTGGACGAAGCCCCGCTTGACGTTCTGCATCGACAGGTAACTGAAGTACAGCACCCAGATGCCGAAGACGACGAACGGCACCCACAGGCACACGACGCCGACCCAGCTGAACGGCCCCTCTTTGAAGAACCAGACCGTGCCACCGGGAATGAAGCACACGCCGGCCCAGATGCTGAAGTAGCCCGTCCAACGGGGGAACACCGGAGCGTCGCTCTTGTCCAGCAGGATGTTGAGCCCGAGCGCGATGGCCCAGATGGTGAAGGGCATCCAGGTGCCGAGCAGGATGATGTACGCCGCGTCGTTGAAGGCCTGCGTGATCTCCGGTGACACTTCGCCCGCGCGGAAGGCGGCGGTCGCCCACAGGCCGCAGTTCACGACGATCTGCGCGGTGCCCGCGGCCATGCACGTCAGCTGGACGTAGGTCAGTGCCGGGAAGAGCCCTTCCTTACGGCGCGTCTGGACGGCCATGCAGACCCCCCAGACGCCCATCAGCGCGTACGCCAGACACGAGAAGACGAGCCCGACGCGGATGGCGGTGGCGTGCTCCTGGTAATACTGCGCGACCTGCTGAGCCGAGTCGCTCGGGTGGATCGCGGGCGGGAAGTATCTGGCGAGCCAGACGCTCCCGATCAGGAACAGAACCACCATGGCCGGGCCACACCACGCGACGAGAAGCTGCGAGTTGCGGCTCATACTGCGACGGTCGGCCTCCGTCGAGCCGGACAGTCCCGTTGCGGCCGAGGCTACATGGGCGGTGCTCACGATGTTCTCCTTCCTCTCGATCGGCTGTTGCGCGGGCTGTTACTGGGCGGTCAGCGCTCCGTCGATGACGTGCTCCTGACCGGTGATGTACGACGAGTCGTCCGAGGCGAGGAACAGCACCAGGCTGGAGACCTCGTCCGGATCGGCCATGCGGCGCAGCGGTACCTGGTCGGCGATGCCGCCGCCGGACTCGTCGGTGGCGGCGACCATCATGGGCGTGTTGATGTAGCCGGGATGTACGGAGTTGACCCGGATGTTGTCGGGGCCGTACTCGACGGCGACGTGCTTGGTCATGCCGCGGGAGGCGAACTTGCTGCCCACGTACGCCAGGTTCGGTGTGCCGACGATGGAGACCAGGCCGGCGATCGACGAGATGTTGACGATCGAGCCACCGCCGGCCCTTTGCATCGACGGTATGACGGTCTTCATGCCGTAGAACTGGGAGTGCTGGTTGACCGCGCACACCGTGAGGTATTCGGCCTCGTCCAGTTCGGCGGTCCCGGCGATGGGGCCGAGGATCCCGGCGTTGTTCACGAGGATCGTCACCGTGCCGAACGCGCTTTCGGCCTGCCGGAGCACCTGCTGCCACTCGGCCAGGGACGTCACGTCGTGCCGGACGAACAGCGCGTCGTCCCCCAGTTCCTTGGCGATCAGCTGCCCGCGCTCCTCGTTGATGTCGGTCAGCACGACCTTCGCGCCTTCGGCGACGAACCGCCGCGCGTGCGCCTCTCCCATACCCTGCGCGGCGCCGGTGACGATGGCCACCCTGCCGTCGAGCTTGCCCATGATGGTGTCCTTCCTTGCTGGGTCAGCGGGCCGCCTCCTCGGCGGGCGGCCTCTTCCTGTCGGTGGCGGCGTGCGCCGCGTGGAGTGGGATGCGGTCGGACGATCACGCGTGCAGGGTGATGGCCCGTTCAGGACATCCATGGGCCCCGGCCCTGGCTGCCGCATCCCGGCCCGCGGGGACCTCGGCGGGCTCGTCGAGGTGGGCGTTGAACCCGTCGTCGTCGGACTCGTAGACCTCCGGCGCGATCATGTAGCAGCGGCCGTGCCCGGAGCAGAGCGACCCGTCAACGGTGTACTTCATCAGGACGCGCTGTCGCGGCGGCCGGGCCGGAACACCAGGGGGAGGTTGTTCATCGCGCGGGTGAGGCCGGTGGTGTAGGTGATCTCGGCGCCCGGCTCCAGCGAGAAGTCCGGCATGCGGCGCAGGAGCTCCCGCATGACGACCTTGCCCTCGAGCCGGGCGAGGTGGGAGCCGATGCACCGGTGGGGGCCGAAGCCGAAGGCGGCGTTCACCGGGAGGTCACGGTCGATGTCGACCTCCTTCGGGTTGTCGTAGACGCGGGGATCCCGGCAGGCGGCGGCGTAGTTCAGCATCACCCAGTCGCCCTTCCTGAAGGTGTGCCCGCCGACCTCGACGTCCTTGCGGACGATCCGGCCGAGCGCCACGACAGGCGCGTAGACGCGGACGAACTCCTCGATCGCCTTGTCGTGCAGGGCGGGGTCCGCGGCGAGCCGGATGCGGTCCTCCGGGTGCGTCGCGAGGTGGTAGGCCATGCCGGCGAGCAGGTAGGTCGTCGTCCCCAGGCCGCCGGCCAGGAGGTCGGTCACGACACTGACCTTGTGCTCCCACGGGCACGGCTCGCCGCTGTCGAGCTCCACCCCCTTCAGCACCGCGTCGACGAAGTCGCCCCGCGGCTCCTCCTTCAGGCGCCGCTCCAGGTAGGCGTTGATGTAGCCCAGCGCCGTGCCCCAGCCCTGCGCGCGTCCCTCCAGCGGGCCGAACAACGCGTCGTCGATCGCCTTGATGAGGGGCGGCAGGTCCTCGATCGGCACTCCCATGTAGCTGGAGAAGAAGACGCGGCCGGGCAGGGTGGCGGCGAAGTCCGCGACGAAGTCGCACTGTCCGCGCTCGATGAACTGATCGATCAGGTCGTTGGCGTGCTCCCGGACGGAGCCCTCGTAGGACCGCACGGCGCGGGGGCTGAAGTAGCCGTTGAGGGCGCTGCGCCACCGGTTGTGGTACGGCGGGTCGGACTCCTCGGGGTACATGAACGCCATGCCCTCGGGGCGGTTCGGCTGGAAGCCCTCGGCGCTGCTGAACGTCTCCCAGCTCTGGCCGACCGTGCGGACGTCCTCCTGCCTGTTGACGACGTAGTAGCCGTCCCCGACGTTGCTTCTCGCGACAGGGCAGTGCTGCACCAGGTCGTCGATGACCTCGACGAAGTCCTCGTTGAACTCCTGGGAGTCGAGATCGAAGTCGTGGAAGTGGTCTCGGGTGGAGTGTGGTTGAGTCGCGGTCACGAGGAGGCCTCCGTGGGTTCTCGACATGGAGATGCCGGTGCTCGACGCCCCGGTCGGCCCCGCCGGGGGGGGTGTGGCGGGCGTCACACGCTCGAAACAAATGTTTGTCTACAGCCATGGTCGTGTCAATAGCGGCCGAGCGATTTGGGCCCGTGGAGGACCCGGGCAGAGCCCGACACAGGCGCGATGACATGCTCTTCTGTCGAAAATCGCGAAGCAGCTGACAGCTCTCGGCACCACGCCGGCACGGACCACTGAACGCTGAAAAACAATCAGTCGTTTGTTTTGCGGCGGTCAGGGGTCCACAAGATGGTCGTCGACATCGCGACCTCGACGTCCTCGACCCCGGGCAGCTCGCTCAGGACGTCGACGATGTAGCGGCGCAGGCCGGTGAAGTGCACGCACGACGGATCCGTCAGCACGAGCTCGACCCGGACGCGGCCGTCCGCGCACTCGACCTTGTCCACCAGTCCCATCTGGGAGATGTCCAGCGGCACGCGCATCAGAACCGCGCAAGGTTCTGGGATCTTGCTCAACTGGGCGCGGATCGTCTCCTCCGACGGCATCGCCACGGCGCTCACCGCCCGCCCGGAACGCGGAGCCGGCTCCATGGCCGGGGTCCGGCCGCCGCTCGCCGCGTGGCGAACTCGTCGTCCGCCACCCGCTCACCTACCGCATCCTCCTCCAGCCCGAGCATCCGCAGCGCGTTGCCGCCGAGGATCTTCCTGCGGTCGGCGGCGGTCAGTTGCGGGATGCCGTGCTCGGCCAGGACGCGGTCGGGGAACTCGTAGCCGTCGAACGCGGCGAGCAGGGGCGCGGGGTGGCTGAGATTGGCGCCGCTCGCGTACAGCAGCCGGTCGACGCCGGCCGCGCCGATGAGCGTGGCGAGGATCCTGGCGAACGCGTCCGGCCGGACCACCGCATAGGCGAACACCGATTCCAGCGTCGCGTAGAGGTTGCGGTGGCGGGCCAGCAGCGCCGCCGTCCTGTCCAGGAACGCGGCGCCGGCATGCACGATCTGGAAGGTGAGCTCGGGGAACCGCGCCGGCGCGACCTCCAGGTCGTCGACGTCGAACGCGCCGCGCGGCGCCGGCGGCAGCCAGAGTGCCTTGTGCACGGCGACGTGGCGGATGCCGAGGTCGCGCGCGGCCTCCAGCAGGGGTGTGGCGAAGTCGGGCCCGTCGATCCGCCAGCCCTCTCCCCTGCCGCCGTAGAAGAACGCGGGGTAGAGCTTCAGCCCGTCCACGCCGAACTCGCGAACCTGCCGCTCCAACTGGACGATCGCCGCGTCTGTCACCGGCGTGTCCACGGTGGCGTACAGGCGGAACCGGTCCGGGTGGCGGTCGCGGTAGGCCGCGGCCCGCTCCGGGTCGGTCACGTGCCCCTTCGCGAAGCCGAGGTTCGGCAGCGCGTGGATGACCGCCAGGTCGACCGGGCTCTCCACGAACAGCGCGTCCGCGATGGCTTCGTACGGGAAGTCCGAGAAGAACTCCGCACGGCTGAGCTGGAACTCTCGGTGCTCTTCGCCGGTGGCGAGCAGGTGCGCGGCGTACACCGACTCCAGCTGCTCGCGGCCGAGCGGGTCCTGGTTGGCGGGTGCGAGATTGTACGGGTGCACCACCGAGTCCACCACGACACCGTCGTCGATCATCCATCCTCCCGTGGGTAAGCCCGGATCAACGGCCCGTTCAGCAGCGCGTCCGCGAGTCTCTCCCCGATCTCGTCCGCCGTCGCGGGGCCGTCGGGCGAGAACCACTCCGGAGTCCAGTTGAGCGCGCCGAGCAGCCCGAACACGACCATCCGCTCGTCAAGACCGGCGTCGAAGACCCCGGCACGCACCCCGGCCCGCAGCGTCTCGGTGAAGAACCGCTCGTACCGGGCGCGCTTGTCCAGCAGTCGGGCCCGGTTCTCGGCTCCCAGGAAGCGCCACTGGTGGAACACGATCAACGTTCGCTCGGGGTTCTCCGCGACGACCCGGACGTGCGCCTTGATCGCCTCCCTTAGCAGCACCCGGGGGTCGTCGCTGAGCGCGCGCACCTCTTCGAGCACGTGGTTGAAGTGGTCGACGCCGCCCTCGATGATGGCGAACAGCAACGACTCCTTGCTGACGATGTGCGCGTACAGGCTTCCCGGGAGCATTCCGACGGCCTTGGCGATGTCGCGCATCGACGTGCCGGTGTAGCCCCGTTCGCCGAACAGGCGCGTCGCCTCCCGGAAGATCGTCGCGTACCCGTCGGACGCCTGCTCCGCTCCCGCAACGATCTCCTGCACAAAACAAATGTTTGTATAGTCACTTCGCGGGTGTCAAGATGAGACGGGAGTGAGCGCCAATGAAGCATGCGAGCGCGACCACCGCGGCGCAGATCCTCTGGACCGGAGCCGAGCTCCACGCGGACCGGGCGTGCGTGACCGACCTCGACGCGACGGACGCCGGCGTGACCCTGGGCTACGCGACCGTGGCGGCCCGCGCGGCGG